>NBMG01000011.1 GCA_002084865.1 Candidatus Atribacteria bacterium 4572_76 | reverse complement strand
CGGGGAACGCCTGTCCTACGTAGTTACTAGAGATTACCGAGTCGCTTCGCTCCCTCGCGCAATGACAGAAACAATAATAATTTATTAGTTATCGTTCGCAATGAGAGAGAGAAAATTGCTCAAATAACAAAAAAGAAAGTTCTCTTACAATTATATTCTGTTTTTCTGACTTCTGTGGGCACGATTCATCGTGCCCCTACAACTATCATTTCTGTACTTCCTACTTCTCTACTTCTTACCTCTACGCTCTACACTAATAATATTCTTGCTTCTGTCTTCTATTTCCTTAACTAACTAACCAGATAGCTAAATAACCAACTAACTAATTTTATACGCTAAACGCTGTACGCTCCACGCTAATTTATCTATTTCGCATATTCAACTGAGCGGGTTTCTCTAATAACCATTACTTTAATTTGACCGGGATAATCTATATTTTTTTCTACTTTTTTCGAAATATCCCTTGATATCTTTTTTGCTGTATAATCATCTATTTCTTCCGGATTTACGATTATCCGTATTTCTCTGCCAGCCTGTATAGCAAATGCTCTTTCCACTCCTTCAAATGAATTAGCAATTTCTTCCAAATTTTCAAGTCTTTTTATATAAGTTTCCAGCATCTCACGTCGAGCACCGGGACGGGAAGCGGATATGGCATCAGCAGCTTGCACTAAAACGGCTTCAATTGTTTTGGGTTCCACATCACAATGGTGAGCAGCAATAGCATTAATTACTTCAAGACTTTCACCATTTTTTTTGGCAATCTCAGAACCAATTATAGCATGAGCCCCTTCTATTTCATGGTCAACAGCTTTCCCGATATCGTGAAGGAGTCCCGCTCTTTTGGCTAGTTGCGAATTTACGCCTATTTCTGAAGCCATAATTTCTGAAAGATAAGCAACCTCTATCGAATGTTGTAGAACATTCTGTCCGTAGCTTGTACGATATTTTAATTTCCCCAATAAATTAATAAGTTTGGGATTTATATTTTTTATATTCGTATCAAATACTACCTGCTCTCCTTCTTCTTGAATCTTGCTGTTAACTATTACTTTAGCTTTTTCTATTATTTCTTCAATTCTTGCTGGTTGTATGCGGCCATCGGTGATCAACTTTTCTAAAGACAGTCGCGCTATTTCTCTTCGTATGGGATCAAACCCCGAGATAATTACTGCTTCCGGGGTATCATCTACAATTAAATCAACTCCGGTTAACATTTCAAATGTTCTGATATTTCTACCTTCTCTTCCGATTATTCTTCCTTTCATGTCTTCATTAGGTAAAGGTACAAAAGATGTCGTCGTTTCTACGGTATGGTCAGCAGAATATCTTTGAATCGCTAACGATATTATTTGTCTGGATTTTTTGTCGGCTTCAACTTTTGCTTGGTCTTCAATCTCTTTAATCATCTTACCGGTTTCATGAGTAAGTTCTCTTTCCAAATTACCTAAAAGTTCTTTCTTTGCTTCCTCAACACTCATATTTGAAATCTTTATCAATTCGTTTTTTTGTTCTTTATATAAATTATTGGTTTTTTGAATGTTATTTTCGAGTTCTTTTTCTTTATAATTTAATAATTTTTCTCTTTTTTCAAGTGATTCTATTTTTTGAACCAAGCTATTGCTTCTGCTAATTAAACTGTTCTCGAGCCTTTGCATTTCGATCCGTTTTTGTTTGATTTCCATCTCAACATCTTTTTTGATATTATAAGCCTCTTCTTTTGCTTGCAGCTCTGTTTCTTTCTTGATGGAATTAGCTTCTCTTTCAGCATTTTCGATAATATTTTTAGCGCTTATTTCGGCTGATGATATTTTTGCTTTGGCAATATACTTAGCGAGGAAATAACCTATTATTAAACCAATAGAAATGTTTAGAGTAATAATATAGTAAATTTTAATATTACTTCACCTCCTAATATTCAATTTACAAGGTACATAAGATTTACTTTAATTTAAATTACATTTTAACATAATTAAGTATGTGTTTACGTAAAATTAGAAACCGTAATATTTATATAAGAGATTGTAAAAATTTGAAATATTTACTTAAAATATTTTAACCTGTATAGCTTTAAAAGTCAATGACTAAGATAGTATCGAGTATATCTAGTATCCAGTATGTAGTATCGGGTTAAGAAAGAGAAAGAAAAGGTAGAAAAAGCAGGTGTTTATTAGTGAGTTACAATTACATTACCTAGACAGGCGAGACGCCTGTCCTACGATTTTATATATCATTGAGGGCGTATGCAATACGCCTCTACTTTCTTCTCTTTTATTTTCTTAACTATATACTCGATACACAATACTCGATTTGATTATTTTTTAAACCTGTTCGTTGTTTAGCTCATCGTAAATTATTTTTGAAACTTGCCCCGAAAAACCTCTTCTTAACAAAAAATTATATATTTTTTTTGGATCTATCCTGATATTTTTTATTTCGGATGACATAATCTTTTCTTTTATAAGATTTCGGGCTAAGATTAATTCATCAATTTCTTTATAGGTTCTGTTTATTACTTTTTGGATAATATCCTGTTTAATCCCTTTTGTTCTTAATTCCTGATTTAATTTATATCTTCCGATAGGTTTATTTTGTAACCGAAATTGCGCCCACATTTCGGCAAAAAGTTCATCGTTAATATAATTATTATCCTCTAACCAAAAAATAAGCTTAGTAATAATGTTTTCAGGATATCCTTTGCTCTTCAGCTTTCTGGATATTTCGTATCTGCTATAAATTCTCCGGGATAGAAGTCTTAAGAGATACTCCTTACCTTTAATAATTTTGTCTTCGAAAATAATTTTTTCTATCTCTTGCTCAGATAATTCTTTGCCCACATAAACATCTAATAATTTAATTATATTTTCGTTCGCTTTGTATCTAACCTTATTATCTACGCAAATAACTACTTGACTAATATCTTTCTTATCATAATTTATAGAAGTAATTTTATTTATTTTTTTGGAACCTCTTTGCTTATTTTTTTATCAATTCCAGCGGTTATCAATATTTTATTTTCTATCTCTTCTGCAATGTCAGGATGTTCTTGCAGATATGTTTTACAGTTTTCACGTCCCTGGCCAAATTTTATATCATTATAAGATATCCAAACTCCTGATTTTTGTAATATATTATATCTAATACCGAGATCTATAATATCTCCTTCTTTGGATATTCCTTTACCAAAAATTATATCGAACATTGTTTCTTTGAAGGGAGGAGCCAATTTATTTTTTACTACTTTCACCTTAGCAGTTATTCCGATATCATTTTCATCTTTTTTAATGGTTGCTTTTCTTCTGATGTCCATTCTAATGGTAGAATAAAACTTGAGTGCCCTGCCACCGGGAGTAGTTTCAGGATTACCAAAAAAGATACCAATCTTTTCTCTAATTTGATTTACAAATACAGTTGTAGTTCTTGATTTACTAATAATAGCTGTAAGCTTCCTTAGGGCTTGAGACATTAATCTTGCTTGTAATCCCATATAGGAATCTCCCATATTGCCTTCTATTTCTGCTTTAGGTACCAGAGCAGCAACCGAATCAATCACAATAACATCAACAGCGTTACTTCTAACTAAAGATTCAGCTATTTCTAAAGCCTGTTCGCCGGTATCGGGTTGGGATATAATTAATTCATCCGTATTAACCCCAATATTTTTAGCGTAATTTGGGTCCAAAGCATGTTCGGCATCAATAAAAGCAGCTATACCATTATTTTTTTGAGCTTCAGCTATAATATGTAAAGCGAGCGTAGTCTTCCCGGAAGATTCAGGACCAAAAATCTCTATTACTCTTCCTCTCGGGACCCCACCTATTCCCAGAGCGATATCTAAGCTCAATGAACCGGTGGAAATAGTGTTGCTTCCGGAAACCTTCGGGCGGTCCCCTAATTTCATTATAGAACCTTTTCCGAATCTTTGTTCAATGTTCTGCATGGCTACATTTAATGCTTTTTCTCTTCCCGGGTTGTTTTGTTGCGTTTTTTCAGTCATTTTTTTAATCTACTCCTTTATATTTATCTTTTAAAAATGTTTTATTAATATTTTTGATTTCCTATTGTTTTAACAGAGGGAATTTGGCCGTTAGGCTATATATAGGTCCTTGCGGAGTTAATTTACTTTCCATAAAGTCAATACTACCAACCTCCTGGGTAAAATTATTTACCTCAATTCTTTTTAATATTTGAATGAAATTAGTCTTATCTCTAATATATTTTACCCTTCCGATAGTTATATGGCCGTAAAAATCCTTATTTTCCCGGGGGAAACCTTGATTGGACAAATTATTTTCTATGGAATTATATAACTCTTTTAATTCGTTTATGCCCTCTTTAATTCCTACCCATATTATTCGGGGCATCTGGTAAGTGGGAAATGTTCCAATATTAGAAGATAATTTTATAATAAATGGACTATGTTGACTGGTAATTTCTTTTAATATTGTTTTTACTAATTCCGTTTGGTCTAACGATAGGTACCCCAAAAATTTCATAGTAAGGTGTAAGTTATTTTTTTCTACCCATTTTATTTTAGCATCAGTAATATTTAGGTTGGTTTGAATAGAAGTTAGATATTCTTTTATTTCCGAATTTAAATTAACGGCAATAAATGATCTTAATTTTTCCAAACTTCTGCAATTAACTCCCTATTGTTTTATTTATATTTTATTCAAGTTCACTGTGTTGGAATTTCCTTTCTTAGCTGTAATTTGTATTTTTGCCTAACTGCATTTAAAAAATTTATATATTCATCGGTTTTATAATTAGGATAAGTATACTCACAAGGAACAAATGATTTATTTATAAACCGAAGAGTAATTTCAGCATATATCCCTTGATTAAGATAAATTCTGGATGGCCCATTTTTAGTGCTGGCTAATATATATTTGTTTAGAGTAATATACCCTGGGTCAAGGTTTATTCTTCTTTTATGATGAGTTAGGTTTTTCGTGATATTTTTGTCTATATTCTTATTTTCCAATTTATTGGTGATTATTTTAATTTCTGCGAGTTCATCCTGTCTAACCAGAGTAGAAAAGGAAAATAGCTTCTGTATTAGTCTTTTTCCGAATTCATTTTCATAATAATCTGTAAAATCAAAAGGCTGGATGTTGCTTTCGATATCAACTTCTCCAAACCTTTTTGTTAATTCCTCTTTATACAAGCCAAACAGATTTTTATCTGAGGTAAACATACTTATTATAAGTTTGGCTGGTTTTGGTTGAAATAACTTTCCCACAGTTTTAATATATTCCTAACTGTTCTGTTTTTAGATTAAATTATACCCTGCATATCAGTTACCCGTTTAGCCGGGTATACCAAAAACATTAAATATTTTGTGCAGGAGTAAAATTATATTTCAGAAGGTAATTATCAATAGTCCCTTGGCTAATCTCAATTGGTTCATCATCATAATAGGTTTCAATTTTAGTCGGATATTCAGTTATAATTTCTAAGCTTTGGTCGGTTTCCCAAAAGAATTCTTCACCTTCAAATAATATTCCTTCAAATATTATTTTATCTTCGGAGATTACTTTTACCCAGGCTCTATTATTGGCTATTAATTTTAGAATAGGTAATTTTTCAGCTAAAATACTCTCATCTGTTTCAGATTCTGCGATAATCGCTTCTGATTCTGATTCTACAATTTCTTCAGCTAAAGTGCTTATATCGTCCGCTTTTTCCTCAATAGTTATATCGGCTTCATTTCCGATTTCAGGTAATGGAACCGGTATATTCTGGGCTTCTTTAAGAGAACGGCCTAATAAAAATAATCCGATAAAGATTATAAGGACAAAGCTGGCCAAATAAACATATTTAACGGGGAAAAAAGCTCTTTTTTTCTCAAAGAGAGACCTATCTTTTGTTTTAAGGTAGATGTTCTTTTCTTTAATTTTTTCTAAATCACCCGTCTTTTTCTTTAAATCGTGATAAGTTTTAATTATTTGATCAATATTTTCTTCATCTATGCCCAGGTATCTGCTGTAATTTCTTAAATATCCGATAATATAAGTTTTACCGGGAATTACATCTACATTGCCATCTTCAAGAGCTTGCAAATATTTCTTTCGTATTTTTAAATCTTTCTCTACTTCAATTAAAGAAATTCCCTTTGCTTCCCTTTTCTCTTTTAAGAAATTCCCAATGTCTTTCATTTTATTCAACTCTTCTCCTTTTTGGAAATTATATTATCTAATATATTATGGTTACTCCCCAAAAAGCTAAAAAATATTTAAAAGCAAAATATATACACGTGTATCGTAAATAATTTTAGATTTGTTGGTTATAATTGAATTGTAGGGGCACAATGAATTGTGCCCTCACTATATTATTACCCATTTTTTCTGTGGGCATGATGCATCGTGCCCCTACAATATATTTTATTTACTTTTTGGGTTGTAATCATATTATATACCTAAAACATTTATTGGTCGAGTAATTCTTAATTTTTTTATTCTCATCCTATTTCTTTTTCGTAAGGAATTCCATCTGCTGCCGGAGGGGTGGCTCTTCCGATGGCACTAACTAATACGAAAATTGCCAGTAAGTAAGGAACCATGTGGATAAATTGAACCGGGATAGCCAGAACGCCTTGCAATCTCATAGCCAAGGCTTCTCCAACTCCAAAAAGTAGAGCTGCTCCCGCAGTCCCAAAAGGAGTCCATTTTCCAAAAATCATAGCCGCTAAGGCAATAAAACCCCTGCCTCCACTCATTTCCTTGACGAAAAAATGAGCTTGTTCCAAAGATAAAAAAGAACCAGCTAATCCGGCAAGTGCTCCTGAGGTCATAACTGCTATATATCTCATTTTAACAATGTTTACTCCCATAGTATCAGCAGCCTGAGGGTATTCACCAACTGACCTTAATCTTAACCCAAAAGGTGTTTTATATAATATTATATGTGATAATATAAAAATAATTATAGTTAGATATACTAAGGGGGAATGATGGGCGAACATAACTATAATGTTTCTCACGAATACCGAACCCTCTCCTATGTTTGGTAGAGGTATACCCCAAATTGGTAAACTACTTTTAACCATAATTTGAGTTTCACCAAACAAAAGCCAGCATAAAAATATGGTTATTCCGCTGGCGAATAAATTTATAGCTACACCGCTTACTATCTGATTTGCTTTAAAAGTAATACAGGTAACAGCATGTATCAGTCCTAATAAAATTCCGACTAAGATTGCTGCTAAAACTCCCACCCAGGGATTCCCGGAAAAGTTAGTCACTGCAATTGCCGTAAAAGCACCGGTTAATATCATACCCTCTAACCCAATGTTAACCACTCCTGACCTTTCAGAATATACTCCTCCCAAACCAGCTAAGGCTAAGGGTATAGCCACCCTGATAGATGAAGCAACAAACTGGGCGTTAAAAATATCACCAAACATTATACCACTTTCCTCCTTTGGCGAATTAATCTCTTCACTACTTCATCACTGATTACCACAAATATTACTATAACAGCTTGTAGTACCATAATAAGTTCCCGAGGTATTCTTCCTGCAGTGTATATATTGACTAAAGCTCCCCCGTAATTTAATATACCGAATAAAATAGCAGCCAAAACCACTCCCAGAGGGTGATTCTTGCCTAAAAGTGCTACAGCAATTCCGTTAAATCCTAACCCGGTGAAAAGTTCCTGTCTCCAACGATATTTAAAACCCATCACCTCATTGGTTCCTACTAAACCGGCAATAGCACCGCTTATCATCATGGCCAATACAATGTTTTTTGCCACACTTATTCCGCCATATTCAGCAGCCAAAGGATTATAACCAACTGCCCTAATTTCATAACCTAAATTTGTTTTCCATAAAATATAATAAACTAATATGGCCACTCCTATGGCGATAAAGAAGGAAACATTTACCTGATTATAAGCAGGAAAATCTATGTTGAGGGAATGAAGAATATTATAAAGTCTGGGAAGACGAGCTGCTTCTGCAATTTCTTTAGTATGGGGAATCATCTGTTTTACCCCGGCTGCTGCCATTGCTTCAGTTGGCTGTGCTTTAAATTTTAAAACAAGAAAGAAGGTTAGAGAGGATGCTATCCAGTTCATCATAATAGTAACAATAACCTCATGTACCCCCATTTTCGCCTTTAATATTCCGGGAACAGCTGCCCATAAAGCACCACCCGCAGCTGCGGTTAATATGCATAACGGAATAAGTATGAGAGCGGGCAAATTAGTAAAGGTAAATCCCACCCAGGTAGCCAGAAAAGTACCTATATACATTTGCCCTTCTCCGCCTATATTGAATAAGCCGCAGCGGAAAGCAAAGGCAACTGTCAGTCCGGTAAATATTAAAGGGGTTGCCCTGAATAATACATTACCCCAACCATCTCTGTTGCCGATAGCATAGCCAAATAATGTTTTGTAAACAAAAACAGGGTCTTCACCGATTAGCATAATAACAATTGCGCCAACCAATAGAGCAATTATTACCGCAATTAAAGGAGTTATTGTTTCCAAAAGAATATAATAGTCAAATTTTTTAATACTTTTCAAATTTATTTTCCTCCATAAACTACTTGACCTTTGATAGTTTTTTATTATTAGTAGTTGAGCCGGTCATTAATAGGCCTAATTCTTTTTCGTCTGTTTTTTTCGGATCTAAAACATCTACTATTTCGCCTTCGTATATAACAGCAATACGGTCAGCTAAAGATAAAATCTCTTCTAAATCAGCTGAAATTAGTAGAATTGCTTTCCCCTTGTCTCTTTCATTTAATATTTGTTGGTGTACAAACTCAATAGAACCTACATCTAACCCTCGAGTTGGTTGAGCGGCGATTAAAAGTTTTGGTTCTCCGAACAATTCGCGAGCGACAATAACCTTCTGCTGGTTACCTCCGGATAAAGATTTTAATAAATTATCTTTATCAGATGGGCGTATATCAAAATTTTTGATTAAGCCAAACCTTTATTAAAAGGCGGGCGGTAATGGCTTCCAAAAATTAAATTTTCGGCAACCGTATAATCTGAAATAATTCCGCGTTGTCTCCTGTCTTCAGGGATATGAGCAATTTTTTCTTCTCTGATATTTCGGGGAGAATAATTAGTAACATCCCTATCATATAAAAATATTTTACCATCTGATGCCCGACGAAGTCCGGTAATAACTTCTACTAACTCAGTTTGTCCATTTCCTTCTACACCGGCAAATCCTAATATTTCACCTTCCTTTATTTCAAAAGAGATGCCATTTACAGCCGGTAATCCTTTGTTGTTAAGCGCTTTTAGTTTTTCTACTTTTAGAGCTGTTTTCCCAAGGTTAAGAGGCTTTTTTTTAATATCAAAAATAACCTTTCTGCCCACCATCATACTGGCGATTTCCTCTTGATTGGTGTCTTTGGTATATTTTACTCCTACCACCTTTCCTCTTCTCATTACAGTTACCCGATCAGAGAGAGCTTTTACTTCATTTAACTTATGAGTAATAAAAATGATAGTCTTGCCTTGCTTTTTTAGGGATTTAAGTATTCCAAATAACTCTTCTACTTCCTGGGGGGTTAATACTGCAGTAGGTTCATCCATCACCAGGATTTCCGCTCCCCGATAGAGGACTTTAATAATCTCTACTCTCTGCTGAATCCCCACAGAAATATTTTCAATTTTCGCTTTGGGGTCAATTTTAAAACCCATACTTTTAGACAATTCTTCAACGCTTTTTTCTGCTTTTTCCATATCTATTAAAATACTATTTTTTTTGGGTTCCATACCCAAAATGATATTTTCGGTAACAGTTAGAGGCGGAACTAACATAAAATGCTGATGAACCATGCCAATCTTTAAATCGATGGCAACATTCGGATTGGCAATATTAACTTTTTTTTCGTGTACAAAGATTTCCCCGGAATCAGCTTGATATAAACCGTATAAGATGCTCATCAGAGTTGATTTTCCGGCTCCATTTTCGCCAACTAAAGCATGTATTTCTCCCTTATATACTTTAAAATCGACATGGTCGTTGGCAACTACAAGAGGGAATCTTTTAGTGATATTTTTCATCTCTAAAGCAATCTCAGGCAATGGATAAATCCTCCTTCGATAATTTAAGCTCAATATTTAGTATACTGGAGGTATTCATTATTTCATGAATACCTCCAGTATATATTAGAATACGCTATTTGGTTACTTCAGTAGGGACAACAATTTCTCCGCTTATAATTTTAGCCTTTGCTTCTTCAACCTTAGCTATCATTTCTGCAGATACAAGATCTTCATTGTATTTGTCGATAGCATAACCAACTCCAGCATATGTTGTATCTCCAATAGTAACAGTTCTATCTAAACCGAATACTTCGATACCTCCCTTGAAAGTACCCTCAACGGCTGCTTTTATAGCGAGATATACTGCTACATCAACTTGTTTTAACATACTGGTTAAACCGAAACTTTCTCCGGTTTCCTCGATATATCCCATATAGTTCTGATTGGAGTCCACTCCTATTACATATCTTTTTCTTTCTTTGGCAGCTTCAAATACTCCGGCTCCGGTTAAGCCTGAAGCATGATAGATAACCCATGCTCCATTATCGTATTGTGATAGAGCCAACTCTTTCCCTTTTACCGGATCAGCAAAAGCAACAGGAGTATCACCGGCATAGGCAGAAAGTATTTTACATTCAGGATAGACATACTTAACCCCGGCTATATATCCTGCTTCAAATCCATTAATAAGTGATATATCCATTCCTCCTACAAATCCCACTGTGTCCTTTCCATCTTCCAGTGCTTTCATGCCGGCAATCATACCTACCAGGAAAGAACCGTGAGGTTCCGGAAACAACAGGGACATTACATTAGGTTTATCAGGGATAAATCCATCAACGATGGCAAATTTAGTATCAGGGAACTCATCAGCAACGGTAGATATAGCATCGGTAAATAAAAATCCTACTCCGATTATTACATCATATCCTATCATCGCCAAGTTTCTAAGATTTACTTCCCTATCTGCATCTACTCCCGGTTCTAATTCGATACGTTTAATTCCAAAATCAGCTGCTGCCCATGCTAAGCCTCGGGATGCTGAATCATTAAATGATTTATCACCTTTTCCACCAATATCAAATACCAGGCCAACTTTAAGTGGTTCTGCAGAAAAAACTGTAGAAGAAAGGCATAAACTTAAGATTATTACTAATGCTACTACTACTAATACATTCTTTTTCATTTCTGAAATCTCCTTTCATTTTTGAAAATATTTAAAATCACAACTTTACTTATGTGCAGACAGAAAAATAATTCATCTATCACCCCCTTAAGAATAGAATTTTTCTATAAGTGTTAAGATAGTTAGTTATTTTATGTTACTTAACCTAATAATACCACACCGATTGTCATTATTCCTGCTTAAAAACGAAAAAATATTTATTTATTTTTTAAAAAAATAAATTAATTGACCAATTACCCAATTCACCAATTTACCGATTGAAAATACGAGATACAAGATGCAAGGCAATTCAATTGAACGATAAATTAATTGAGTGATTTGCCAATTTACCAATTAAAATACAATATACTAGTTGTAAGGCATGAGAACTTCGAACTTAATGAATCAAAACCCTACATTTAGGTAGACAGGCGAGACGCCCGTCCTACGAAAAAATATATTTATTTTCTTTAATCGTATTGTAGGGGCACAATGAATTGTGCCCTTCCTGTTTTATTATCTTTTGTTCTTCCTTGGGCGTATGCAATACGCCCCTACTTCTTTTTTAAAACTTGAAACCCGTAACTTACAACTTATATCTTAAATTGGTCAATTGGTCAATCGGTTAATTGGTTAATTTAATAACTATATACTCGATACTGTTTTCCTATACGCTAAACGCTCTACGCTATATAAATTTTGAGTTTTGAATTATTGTTTTTCGCTTTACGCTTTAAGTTTTTAGTTTATTGTTCATATTTATCTAAATATTCTTCATTAGAAATTAATATTTTTCTTGGATTTCGACCATCATATGGTCCTACAATTCCCCTCTTCTCCATTACATCTATCAGCCGGGCTGCCCGAGTATAGCCTATTCGAAGCTTTCGCTGTAATATTGATATTGAAGCTTGCTTGCTATTAATAATAATGGAAACAGCTTCGTTGAATAATTCATCTTCTTCCTCTTCTTCTGTTTCCCGCAGTAGACTTCTACTCTTTTTATATTCCAAGACTTCCTGCTCGTATTCAGGAGAAGGAGCATTCTTTATTAAATAGGATACAACATTTCTAATTTCTTTTTCTACTACAAAAGCTCCTTGAGCCCTAATTGGTTTGGAGGCACCAACCGGGGAAAATAACATATCACCATTTCCCAATAATTTTTCAGCACCGTTAACATCTAATATAGTCCTTGAATCAACCTGAGTAGAAACTGCAAAGGCAATTCTGGAAGGGAAATTTACTTTTATCGAACCGGTAATAATGTCTACAGAAGGACGTTGAGTAGCTATTATTAAATGTATACCGGTTGCCCTGGTCATCTGGGCTAATCTACACAATGATTCCTCCGCTTTTACCGGAGAAGATAGCATTAAATCAGCTAATTCATCTATTACTATTATAATATAAGGTAAAGTTTCGGTATCATTATTGATATTTCTAACATATTCATTATACCCCTCTAAATTCCTAACTCCCGCTTCTGCAAATATTTTAAATCTTTTTTCCATTTCGGATATCGACCAATTTAGTACTTTGATGGCTTGACTTGCATCGGTTATAATCGGTATTAACAAATGCGGAATGCCGTTGTAAATATTTAACTCTACTCTTTTTGGGTCAATCATCAGTAATTTTACTTTTTCCGGACTTAGCTTATAAAGAATACTTACTATTATATTATTGATACATACACTTTTCCCTGAACCGGTTGCCCCGGCAATCAATAGGTGGGGAAGTTCTGTTAAATCTGCAATTATCGGTTTACCTCCAATATCTATTCCTAAAGCTATGGGTAATTTATATTTTCCATTTTGAAATTGACTGCTTTGTAATATTTCCTTTAAATACACATTTATTCTTTTACGGTTAGGGACTTCAATTCCTACAGCATTTTTACCGGGTATTGGTGCTTCTATCCTGACTGATGCTACCGCAAAAGATAAAGCAATATCATTGTTTAAATTAGTTATTTTAGATATTTTAACCCCCGGGGCAGGATGAACTTCATATCGGGTAACAGTTGGGCCCTGGATAACCCCAACGATTTTTGCATTAATTCCAAAATTAGAAAATGTTCTTTCCAGCGTTTTTATATTTTCTTCAATATTTAATTTGGTATCCGTTGTATCTTCAGCGTACGAATCAGATAATAAGGATAGAGGTGGAACTTGATATTTATCTACTTTAGGTTCCTGTTTAGATTCCCGGTAATCTACATCTAAAATTGGTTCTTCATCTAATTTTTTTTCTTTTTTTCTGGTTTTTTTTCTTTTAAATATTTTTTTTGGTATTTCATCTTTTTCATATTCTTGATAATCGGGTTCTTCTTTACGCGTTAAACTTTTAAATAGTTTTCTTCCGATATTTTTTAAAATATTGTAAATATTATTAAATATCATCTTTATTTTATTTCCCAGGTTGCTAAATATATAAAAATAGGAAACTTCGCTTATGAATAAGGCAGATATCAAACTGAGAGATATTAAAACAAGATAAGCCCCCTTTACTCCAAAGTAAAAGTATAATGAATTGGCAAAATAATAACCGAGCAAACCTCCCCCAGCCCCTTTCGTTGCCAACGAATATGAATTGTCGAGCAAAAGCAATCTAAGGTGGATAAAGGTAAGAAATATAATAAATAAAAAACTGATACCGAAGAGTTTATGATAAGGATTTGAGGGTTTATAATTGAAAAGAATTAAAATTCCCAAGAATAACAACAAAACGGGAAAGATATAAGCACCAAGGCCAATATTACGAGTGGCAGTTTGAAAAATAATTTTTCCTACGATTCCCATTTTGTCAGTAAAGATAAAGGCAAAAATATATAACAAAGAAAATCCAATAATTATTATACTTATGGTTTCGTTTTTAGTATTTTTTTTCTTTATTTTCAACTTTTTAACGTCCCTTCACGAAGGTTATTATGATCGTTAAACCAGATAGAACCCAAAGATAGTATGAAAAAAAGTATATTTTTCGATTTTTTAATAATCCTATAAATATTTTCATAGCTCCATAGCTGGATATGGCCGCCACTAACCCGGATAGTACCATAATATTCAAATCTATATTTAAAGAAGACATCTCTCCCATTTTAAAAATTGAAGCACCTATAATAATCGGTATAGATAGTATAAAAGAATATTTTGCAGCAAATTCCCTATCCAGGTTTCTTGACAATCCGGCAATAACAGTTAAGCCGGATCTCGATATTCCCGGAAAAATAGCGAGTGCCTGAGCTACCCCTATAATAATAGCATCTTTGCAAGTAATTTTCGAAATATTTTTAGTGCCCCCTAAAAATTTTTTATTACCGAACCAAAGAAAGGCACCTGTTATAGTTAACATAAAGGCAGCTATTATAGGTTCACTGAAAAGCATTTCAAAATAAGAGCTGAAAGTATATCCGATAATTGCTGCCGGTATGGTGCTAATCACTAAATACCAGGCAAGCTTTGATGATAAATTGTTTTTAAAAATATTTGATATTTTTTCTCCCCGAGATAGATTGTAGATACTGTCAAAAAAGGCAATTACTAATTCCTTAATATCTTTTCTAAAGAGAACCACTACAGCCACAATTGTTCCAAAATGTAAGAATGCTTCAAAAGCCGCTCCCGGTAAATTTAGTTTTAAGAAATATTTTGCTATTACTAAATGACCGGAACTGCTTACCGGAAAAAATTCAGTCAACCCTTGTATTAGCCCTAATAATATTAATGACATACATTTCCTCTAACTTCTGGATAATTCATCAATCACCATTAAACTTATGTTATTAGCATGGTCTCCAATTCTTTCCAGATTACTTATTAAATCTAAAAAAACAACACCGGATTCGGGATAACAAATGCCTTTGTTTAGCCTGTTGATATGATTATCACGAAGTTCTTTTTCTATTTCATCAATTTCATCTTCTTTTAAGGCTACCTCTCGAGCTGATGCCATATCTCTATTTTTCAATGCCGAGACTGATTTATTTAAAGAAATTTGAACTTTTGAAAACATAAATTTTAGTTCATCCAAAGCTTTTTCACTGAAAGGTAATTTTTCATTTATTTTTTCTTCGGCAAGTTCAGCTAAATTTTCAGCGTGGTCCCCTACTCTTTCTATGTCATTTACTATATTCATTAAATCGGTTAGTCTTTTTGATTGGTTAGGGCTGAGCGACCGCTGAGATATTAATACTAAATATTTGGTAATCTCCTTTTCTAAAGTATTTACCACTTCCTCTTTTAAAAATACGCCTTTTAAAATATTTAGATCGTTTTGAATAAAAGACATCATCACATCATTTAACATACTTTCCACCATTTCGCCCATCCTGACCAGTTCTTTAGTTGCCTGACTCAAAGCAAGAGATGGTGTATTTAACATATCTTTATTCAGGTAGATAGGTCCTTTCTTGATGATAATTTCTTCACCCGGTAATATTTTAACTATAAGTTTAACAAACAAGGAAAGAAAAGGAAGTAATATTCCTGCATTAATTACATTAAATAAAGTATGAGCGTTAGCGATTTGCCTTGGGATACTTGATGAGGTGAACGATACCAGGTATGCGAATTTGTTTAGAAAGAATAAAAATAGAACAACCCCTCCGATATTAAATAATAGATGGGAAAGAGCAACTCTTTTCCCGGTTATTGAGCTTCCTATGCTGGCAAGTCCTGCGGTAAAACAAGTTCCTATATTACTTCCCAGAATAAGGGGAATTGCTGCTTCTATACCTATTATACCTTGAATGGACATAGCAATTACGATTGCAGTAGTAGCACTACTGCTTTGAATTATAGCGGTAAAGATATTTCTTAATGGTTTTACTGCATGGGACATAGTGTATAAGCCTAAGAATAATATACCAAAACCAAGTAATATTTGACCAAAATATTTATAGCTTCTTCTTTTGGACAAAAAATTAATGATGAAACCGATACCGATTGCCGGAAGAGCATATTGTTCTAAACGAAAAGACACAATCTGGGCAGTTACGGTGGTACCTATGTTTGCTCCGGCTATTACGCTTACAGCTTGTTTTAAACTTAACAATCCTGCGTTAACTAATCCGATAGTTATAACACTTGTTGCACTGCTACTTTGGATAATGGAAGTTATTAAAGCCCCGGTTGCAATACCCATTACCGGTTTAGTGGTTAAGAATTCCATGACTTTCTGTATTCTATCACCGGTAACCTTTTGCAGGCCATCACTGAGCAGCTGCATCCCGTATAAAAATAATCCCAGACCTCCCACCATACCAAAGATTAGTTCAGTGGTCATTGAATACCTCCGCCTA
>NBMG01000010.1 GCA_002084865.1 Candidatus Atribacteria bacterium 4572_76 | reverse complement strand
GCAACAGATGCCGGTAATTTTTACGAAATGGAGGTACCCGACCTTCACTTCAAAAATGGAAGATGGTATTTGTTATTTACTACAAGTTCCGCTGCATATTCTGAGAAACATAAAAAGGAGATATTTCCCCTTGTGCCACAGACTGGAACATTGTATTATCAATCAAAAACGCTTCTTGGTAAATTCACTCCGATGGCTAACCAAGAAGTTTTACTTGGTACGGAGACACAAACCTATGCTGCAAGGGTTATTGAAGATATGCATGGGGATAATGTAGTTCTCACATGGAAAATAAAAGCAGAGGGATTTGATGGATTTGCCGGATGTTTGGACAGGCCAAGAAGGTTAAAATATATGCCGGATGGGACATTAAAGCTCTAATGTCCGTAATATTCATTAAGCGAGGTTATACATGATAGAAAAAATAAGCAAGTATAAGCATGTTACCTGGGATTGGAACGGAACATTGATAGATGATGTATGGTTGGTAGTGGAAATAATGAATAAGATGTTAAAGAAACGCAACCTGCCCAAGATAGATGCAAAAAAATATAGAGAAATTTTTGATTTCCCGGTAACAAAATATTACATAAAACTGGGATTTGATTTTTCTAAGGAATCCTTTGAAGAGCTTACCGTTGAGTTTATAGGTGAATATTATGCGCGTTTTAATGAGTGTAAGCTATTTGACGAAGCAGAAGAAGTGTTAAAAAAGATAAGGGATAGAGGAATATCCCAATCAATTTTATCTGCTTCAAAAGAAGATGTCCTTACAGAAAAGATTAAATATTATGGTATCGATAAATATTTTAGTAGAATAATAGGCTTAGATAATCACTATGCTGAGAGCAAAATTGAAAATGGGAAAAAATGGATAGAGGAATTAAATTTAAGTCCGCAAGAAGTACTTCTAATCGGGGATACTATCCATGATTATGATGTTTCAAAACATATGGGGTGCGATTGTCTGCTAATTGCCAATGGACATCAAAGTTATGAGAGGCTTGCAAAGCTGGGGGCTGAGGTTATCAACTCATTAAAAGAGATAAATTAAATTTAAACGAAAAGACGGGACTGATTTACTACGGTCCACAACAAGGGACAGTTATTTAATGTAAAAAAATATTAAATTCCTGCCGGAATTGATTCTCCTAAAAATAGGGGATGAATAAAAGATAAGTATAGCAGCAGTAAGGAGTTGCAGTTTGAAAAATAAGAGTTATTATTCGGATAAACTTTCAGCAGAACAATTAAGGCAATGTTACCAGATTGCTCCTCTTCGGGTAAAGCAGTACTTAAATGCTGAAATTCAATATGTTTTGGATAAAATTAAACCATCAGACATTATCTTAGAATTGGGATGTGGTTATGGAAGAGTGCTTCAAAGACTTTGCAAAAAAGCAAAGAAAGTAATTGGCATTGATATATCAAAATCCAGTTTAAAATTGGCGAAAAAACTGCTAAAAGGAAATTTAAATTACCAGTTATTCCAGATGAATGCTATTGATCTTGAATTTCCAAGTGATTTTTTTGATATGGTAATCTGTATCCAAAATGGAATTTCTGCCTTTAATGTAGACAAGAAAGATTTAATCAGAGAGGCTATTCGGGTTACCAAAAAAGGAGGATTAGTATTATTCTCTACTTATTCAGATAAATTTTGGGAAGAGCGCCTAAAATGGTTTATTCTTCAATCTAAAGCAGGATTAATTGGAGAAATTGATTTAACTGCAACTCACAATGGGATAATTGTTACCAAAGATGGATTTAAAGCTACTACCATCAGGCCAATTGAATTTACTTCGCTAACTTCTGAGTTGCCTTTTAATTTGAAAATTGAGGAGATAGATAATTCAAGTATATTTTACCAAATTTTAGTTACTTAGGTGATAAATTCAAATCAATAAAAAGGTGAATTTATGTCTATAAAAGTTAGAGTGTTCGATATTCCTGTAGTAATGGGAGATAGAGACAAAAGAATATTTTTTCCCTATACAAAATTAGAAGCTCTATTTTATTATATGGTTATTAATAAGAAAGCAACTCGGGATGAATTAGCAGATTTGTTATGGGGAAAACATAATGAGAAATATGCTAAGAAAAATTTGAGAAACGCAATATATAATATTTCTAAATTATTTAAAAAAGATATATTCATTTCACCTAAAAGAACTTTTTTAACATTAAATCCAAAACTTGAAATTAAATTGGATTTAGACATTTTCCTTCATGATAATACCGAGGAAGTAAACGCTTATGCCGGAGAATTTTTAAAGGGTTTTTCTGTAAAACAAGCAGAAGTGTTTGAGGAATGGATGTTAGAAAGAAGGCGATATTATCATGAATTATACATTAAAAAATTGTATTTTCAATTAAATAAAAATTCGAAAAAAAAATTATATAACGAAGTAGAATATTACGCCAAGTTAATTATAAAGGCCGACGAATTTGATGAAAACGCGTATAGGTTATTAATCAAAACATATTTAAATAAAGGTGATTATATTAAGGCGATAAAAGTTTATAACGAGTTGTCATGTTTATTAAAAAAGGAATTAAATATTGAACCGGATATCAATACAAAAATATTAATAAATAAATTTTTAAAGTTAAGAAACCTTGATAGAAATCGGGATTCATCCCTCTATAAAAAATATTTTTATGGAAGAGAAAAGGAATCAAGTTTTATTTTTTCAGAATATAAAAATTTTATTAATAATAAAAATTTTAGATCAATAATTATTTTTGGGGAAGCTGGAGTAGGCAAGACCAGGTTAGTACAAGAATTCATTAATTTAATTGATAAAGACAAAATAAATATATTCAAAGCAAATTGTTATCAAACAGAAGAGAATTATATTCTAAAATCCTGGAACAATATATTCTCTATAATGCCAAGCAATATTTTAGAAAGGATAAAATTTCCAAAAAATTCTATTGTATTAAATTTATTTCCAATTTTTTTTCATAATAAAAAAGATTTGTCTTTTGACTTCAAACCAATAAAAAATTCATATTATTTTAAACATCAAGAAATAGAAGAAGAGATTATTAAAATATTAAAGGAAGTATCCATGCAAAACAAAGTTATTTTAATCTTTGAGGATATTCATTGGATGGATCTAAAAAGCCTATCCCTATTAGCGCATGTTTTGCTTTATTATGAAAAAAATAATATATTTTTTTTATTTACTTGCAGAAATGAAGAAGAAAAAAAAATTAATAATTTTTTATCTTTAATGTTTAGATACAATAAACTTTTGAAAATACCGATAGAAAGATTTAATGAAAATGATACAACGTCCTTTATAAGAAATGCTTTACCAAATTACAAATTATCAGATAAAATTTGTTCCAAAATCTTTCACGAAACCGAAGGTCTCCCTCTTTTTATAGTTGAAGTTATAGAAGCGATAAAAGATAATAAAGAAATTGGGACAATTTTTACTCATAAAATACAAGATATTCTTGAAAGTAGATTTTTTAAAATATCAGAAAAAGAAAAAAGTATTTTGAATATTATTTCGCTCTTCTTTGATGGAGTTAATTTAAAATTACTTAATAAAATAACCGGAGAGCGAGAACTTAAAATAATAAACGTGATAGAAAATTTAGAAAATAAATTTCTTATAAAAGAAATAGATTCTCCTCAAGGGGTTATTTTTAAATTTACACATCAAAAGTTAAGAGAATTTGTTTATTTTAAACAACCGTTAATAAAACGAAAAGTATTACATAATAGAATAGGTTTAATTATAAAAGATTCTCTAAAAAATAAAAAAAATATTGACATTCAAATATATTCTTCTTTAATTTATCATTTTGAAAATGCAGGGAATATTGTACTTGCTTTAAAATACAGTATTAAATATATGGAATTTTATCTCGATTTTACACATGAATTGTTTCCAACAATAAATAAAATAAAGATAAAAATGGGTCAAGAGGTGTTTTTTAAAAAAAGAGAAATTACGAAATATTTTGAAAAAATTAATAAATTACTTAAAATAGGTGAGAAAAAATATGGTTTAGTTAAAGATATTCTCAAATTTAAAGTTTACTATTACCATATAGCAGGAAGATATTACATTAGAGAAGGTTTTTATGATAAAGGCATAGAATATATTTATAGTATGATAAGAGATGCCGAGATAATTAATGATTATAAATATATTTTAAAAGGATTCAGACAAATAATTTATTATTGTATTCAAGTGCATAATTGTGAACTAATGAAAAAATATGTAGAAAAAGGCTTGTTATTATCAAACAAACATAACTACAGCGATGAAACAGCCTTTTTCCTGAGGCTAAAAGGGTTGAATAAAATTATGATTGCAGATTATGAAGAAGCTGAAAAATATTTAAATAGGTCAATTGAAATACTTCAACAATTAAGCCATGGTAAAATTAAATATTTGCTAAATATTGCTGGGGCTTATAGTTATCTTGGAGATATAAAAAGGTGTAACATGAAGCCTTCTGACTCTTTATTTTATTATAAAAAAGCTGTAGAAATTTGCAAAAACAAAAAATTAAATAAAAGTTTGGCTCTAATTTATACTAAAATGGGAAAAGCTTACTTTGATTTGGGTAATGATAATAAGGCAAAAGATTATTTTGAGGAAGCGATTTTTCTCTATGCTAAATTTAACTCATTTTGGGGTCGATCTATATCAAATGGATATCTATCTTTGATATATATTAAAGAAGGTAAATATTTAAAAGCTTACAATTTGATGAAATTAGCAGATAAATTTTCCCAGAAAATTAAAAGTCCCTATGAACTGGGATTAGTCTATAGGATTAAAGCTGAAATAAAAAAAGAAATGAAATTTAATAAATTATTAAGAAAAGTTTTTGAAAAATATTTAATCTTTGATGTTAAAGAGTATTGTGAGCAGGCTATAGGGAAGTTGGCTAACTTAAATGAAGCTTATGAAAAGAATATTGTAGTTGAAATTTTCAAGAATGACCTAAAATAGTAGTATAAAAATATTTTACATGATATTATTATAACTAAGCCGGTTGTAATTTTAACCAGCATTTTCATCTAAACATTAATGATAGTTATTAATATTCTATAAAATTTAACACGTATCAGCAGTGTATTTTAAATTAATTGTTAACACCATTAGGAATTAACTTAATCCGATTAAGTTATTAGATTTTTTCAGAATAAAAATGGACGTTTTTTTGACGTAATAAATGTATCTTAGTTATAAGATGCTAAAAAAATCTTACAGCAAGTGAGAATAAATATAACCTAAAGATTATTAGATTTAAATATTTCGAAAACAATTACTATTAAGTTTGATGGCAAACCCTCTGAAACATCTGAATTCGTAGAATGAATGAGATAGGGAACGAAAAAGCTGATTAAAATTGGGTAATTTATAAGCGTTTACGATGAATACTTTACTTAAGAATTTTTTAAAATATTAAAATTTTAAGGAGGTTATTTTATGTTTAATTTTAAGAAGATTGGTTTGATGGGACTTGTGATGGTTTTTCTGTTAGCATCAAGTTTTTTAATAGTGTTTGGTGCGGAAAAACCTATTAAATTAGGTTTTTTTGCTCCTATAACTGGTCCTGCTGCTGCTGATGGAGAAAGTTGTCTTCAGGCTGCGCAATTAGCGGTAAAGCTGCTGAATGAAGGAGGTGGAATAAACGGAGTTCCAGTCGAGTTAGTTTATTACGATGATGCTTTCTCCCCACCTCAAGCAGTAAGCATTGCCCAGAAGCTTACTACTAAAGACGGAGTAGTTGCCGTAGTTAGTGGCTCTTATAGCCATACCACCAGAGCATCCGCTGAGACTTATCAAAACGCAAAGATTCCTATGATTTCCGCATACGGAGTTCATCCCGATATAACCAGAGCTGGAGACTATGTTTTCAGACAATCTTTTGTAGGAACCGTTCAAGGAAGAGCAGCAGCTGAGGTTGCAATAAAGCTTTTGAGTGCTAAAACCGTATCGGTGCTCCATGTAGATAATGACTTTGGGACTGTGTTAGCTAAGTCATTTATTGAAACCGCAGAAAAGAAAGGCGTTAAAATTTTATCAGTAGATTCCTTTTCTATAGGAGAAAGAGAATTTACACCTGCTCTTACTAAAATAAAACAAGAAAATCCCGATATACTATTTATGGTTGCTTATGCAGGAGAAGGAGCACAAATTATTCTACAGGCAGATGCAATAGGTTTAAACTGCCAAAAGTTGGGCACCGAAGGTGTGGACTCTACTATGCAGTTCTTAAAAGTAGCCGGTGAAAAAGCTGATGGATTAGTTATTACTACTAATCTTAACAGAGATAGCGAAAGAGCGGAAGTGCAAAACTTTATAAAAGCATTTACTGCGGAATATGGTTATGCTCCCGATATGGTTGGAGCATCAGTATTTGATGCCTTCACGGTTCTTGGGTATGTTATGAAGAATTATGGCGCTTCAGCGCAGGAAATACAACAAGGACTTTATAAAGTTAAAGATTTTCCTGCAGTGACTGGGATTATCAAGGGTTATAATAAATTAGGAGAAGTAACCAAAACCGTACAGGTTCAAAAAGTCGTAAATGGAGAATTCCATTATTTTTCAGAGATTACTGATCCGGAAGTTGTTGCTCCACCAACCTTATAAAAAAACGAATTAAAAATTTGTGAAATTAGTAATTAATTGAAGCCCGTAAAATTTATTAAATAAGAAAAATTAAGGGATTATCCGTAAGGTTTATTATTGAAAGATAATAGGACTTTACGGATAATTCCAATTTTTGTAATAGGATTAATGATTTCTTTTTTTATTTTTGCCTCACCGGAATATCCATAACAAAGGGAAGGAAAAAGAAATATTATGTTACTTCAACAGATAATTAATGGCATAGTGGTTGGCAGTGTTTATTCCTTAACCGCAATGGGTGTCACACTCATATATAGCATTCTTAGGATTTTAGATATTGCTTGTGCCGGAGCCTATGCCTTAGGTGCATATGTTGGCCTTTTTTCCTACGTGGCAACTGGGAATTTACTACTTTCTTTTCTAATAGGAATGATAGCTATGGGCGTTTGGGGTATTTTCGTACAGAAATTTTTTTATCTTCCTTTATTAGGCAAATCCCCGTTAATATCTCTTGTTACCAGTATAGGTTTATTTATTTTATTAGGGGATTTTATAAGACTATGGGCGGGACCTCTTATTAGAGATTTCCCGACAGATTTGAAGTTACCTTTTTCTGGAATTAGAACAGAAAATCTTACTATTATGCCTGTGTGGATATTAGTTCTTTTAACTACCGCTATTCTTCTCTTTATATTATGGTATTTAATAACTAAAACTAAAATTGGGTTGGCCTGGAGGGCTACAGCTCAGGATTTAGAAACTGCTAAAGCTATGGGAATTAATGTAAATGTTGTAGTTGCTTTTAACTTTTTTTTGGGATATAGCTTTGCAGCCGCAGCAGGGATTATGATAGGAATAATGTATAATTATATTTTCCCGACAATGGGCGACGTTCCGGCTTATAAAATGTTAGCGATAATTGTATTAGGGGGATTAGGAAATCCTGTGGGAGCGGTAGTCGCAGCCATGCTAATTGGATTAATTGAAACTTTAGTGGGGGGATATATCGGGTTTTTCCTTCCCAGAGACTCTATAGCCTTTATCGTTGTAATTATTATGTTATTAATTAAACCACAAGGTTTATTTGTAAGAAAAAATATTTAAGAAGTTAGGTTAAAATAAATATGTATGAAGTTGTTGTAGCTGTCAATATTGGTATCTTTACCATACTAGCATTAAGTGTAAATATTATTACCGGTTATATAGGTCAACCTACTTTAGGTCATGCTGCCTTTTTTGGTATCGGCGCTTATACTTCGGCTATACTTACCGGAAAATATGGTGTGCCTTTCCTGTTGTCTCTTCCTTTATCCGGCCTAACAGCAGGTTTTATTGGGGCGCTTTTAGGACTTGCCAGCCTAAGAGTTAGGGATGATTTTTTAGCCATTACTACTATAGGAACTAATTTTGTGGTAGTAGCTATTTTCCAATATGTTCCCTTTTTTGGTGCATCTTTAGGTTTATCTGTACCCTCAGCTTATATTTTTGGAATGAAAATAACTTATTTAGGTTATTTATTTTTAGTAATTTTTTTAATTATTTCGATTATTCTTTTTTTACGGAAATTAGAAAAATCTTGGTTTGGTTTGGCTATGGGAGGGATAAGGAATAATGAGGGAGCAGCTGAATCAATAGGAATAGATATTAAAAAATTTAAAGTGGTAGCTTTTATCTTAGGTACAGCTATTGCGGGAATAGCCGGATGTGTTTATGCTCATTATATGACTTTTATTTCATCAGTGGATTTTGCTTTTGTAACTTCTATCACTATTTTATCTATGGCCATGGTGGGAGGTTCGGGTACTATCAGGGGTCCTATAATGGGGGCGATAGTTCTCGGTCTTGCCCCGGAGGTATTTAGATTCGCAATGGATTACAGAATGTTAATCTATGGTGCCTTATTGGTATTTACCATGAGATTTCAACCCGAAGGTCTTTTAGGGGAAAGAAGTTTTTTATGGACTAATGTTAACAAATTATTCAAAAAGACCTACTCTAAAAAAGAAATAGAAAGTGGTATGTAAAATGGCAATTCTTAAAGTGGAAAATTTGAAAAAGTTTTTCGGAGGAGTAAAAGCGGTCAACGGAGTAAGTGTAGAGGTAGAACAAGGAGAAGTCCTTGGAGTAATCGGACCAAATGGAGCAGGAAAAACTACTTTTTTCAATACTATATGTGGAGTATATAATCCTGATGGCGGTAAAATAATATTTCTGGATAAAGAGATCCAGGGGTTAACCTCTTTTCAGATTGCCCGGATGGGTATTGCCAGAACTTTTCAAATAGTAAAACCGTTTGGCGATATGACCGTTTTAGATAATGTAATATCTGAAAAAGAGAAAGCAGGGGCTTTAAGTTTAGGATATATTAAAAGAAAAAGTGATTGAAGCATACTTGGGGAAGGAAGAGGAAGAAGATGCTTAAGTTAGAGGGAATTCATGTATATTACGAAGAATCTCGGGCAGTCAGTGATGTATCTATCTCTATAAAGGAAGGGGAATTCGTAACTATAATTGGGGCAAATGGAGCAGGGAAAACTACCATAATGAAAGCTATTATGGGCTTAATTAAGGTTAAAGAAGGGAAAATATATTTTGAAGATACCGATTTGACTAATAAGCCACCATGGGTTCGGGCAGAGATGGGCATCGGTTACATCCCTGAGGGAAGAAGAGTTTTTCCCGATCTTACCGTAATCGAAAACCTGAAGGTTGGGGCATACACTATAAAAAGCAAGCAAGTTTTAAAACAAAATTTAGAAAGAGTTTTCTCTCTTTTCCCCAGGCTCAGAGAAAGGGGGAAGCAATTAGCTCGAACTATGAGCGGAGGAGAACAACAGATGTTAGCTATTGGCCGGGCAATAATGTTAAACCCCAAACTTCTCCTTATTGATGAGATAAGTATGGGGCTTATGCCTATTTTGGTAAATACAGCATTTGCTTCTATTAAAAAGATGCATAAAGAGGGAATAACTATACTTTTGGTAGAACAGAATGCTAAGAAAGCTCTTGCAATTGCAGATAGAGGTTACGTATTAGAAACCGGACATATTGTTTTAGAAGATAGTGCAAATATTCTTAAACAAAAAGATGAAATAAGAAAAGCCTATCTGGGAGGATAGGCTTTTCTTATTTCATCTTTAATTAATATAATTACAATTATTTCAAAAGAGGTGATGATTATGCTAACAAATTTGGATATTTCAAAAGCGATGACTATTAAATTGAATGATGAACTGCCAGAAATGCCTGAGTTTGTAGAAGGAATAAGAAGAGCACCAAAAAGAGAACTTGTTTTAAATCAGGAAGAGATTAAGTTAGCCTTAAAAAATGCCTTGCGTTATATTCCGGAAAAATGGCATGAAAAATTAATTCCCGAATTCTTAGATGAACTTTTAAACAGAGGGAGAATTTACGGGTATCGTTTTAGGCCGAAGGGGAAAATTTACGGAAAGACGGTAAACGAATATAGTGGAAATTGTCTTGCCGGAAAAGCTATGCAGGTTATGATAGATAATAATCTGGACTTTAATGTTGCCTTATATCCCTATGAATTAACTACCTATGGTGAAACCGGCCAGGTCTGTCAAAATTGGATGCAATATCGACTTATTAAAAAATATTTGGAAGCATTGACTGAAAATCAAACTCTGGTTGTGGAATCAGGACACCCCCTTGGATTGTTTGAATCTTCACCAAGTGCTCCTCGAGCTATTTTAACCAATGGCTTGTTAGTCGGTGAATATGATAATCAGGAAGACTGGCACAAAGCTATATCTTTGGGCGTAACCAACTATGGGCAGATGACTGCCGGCGGATGGATGTATATCGGTCCCCAGGGAATAGTACATGGAACTTACAATACCTTATTAAATGCCGGCAGATTTAAATTTGACATACCTAACGAAAGTGATCTTAGCGGATATTTATTTGTAAGTTCAGGATTGGGAGGAATGAGCGGAGCACAAGGTAAAGCGATCGAAATTGCCAATGGGGTAGGAATAATTGCCGAAGTTGATTATTCCCGAATTCAGACCAGATTTGATCAGGGCTGGATTAAGAAAGTAGTGAAAGACCCGGGTGAGGCTTTTAAGCTTGCGGAAGAATATGTGGACAGAAAAGAAGGTATTTCTATAGGGTTCTATGGAAATATAGTTGATTTACTAGAATATGCGGTAAAGAAAAATTTAAGAATACATTTACTATCAGATCAAACTTCCTGTCATGTGCCTTATGAAGGAGGGTATTGTCCTCAAGGACTGACTTTTGAAGAAAGAACAGAACTTCTCAAAGCAGATAAAACAAAATTTACAAAATTAGTTAACCAATCCCTAACCCATCATTTTGAATTAATTAAAATACTTGTCGATAGAGGCACATATTTCTTTGATTACGGAAATAGTTTTATGAAGGCAGTATATGATGCAGGAGTAAAAGAAATTTGTGAGAATGGAGAAAATCCTAATAATGGTTTCATTTTTCCCTCTTATGTAGAAGACATAATGGGTCCACTTTTATTCGATTATGGTTATGGACCATTTAGGTGGGTTTGTTTAAGCGGTAAACACAAAGATTTAATAAAGACTGATAAAGCAGCGATGGAATGCATAGACCCCAACCGAAGATTCCAAGATAGAGATAATTATATGTGGATAAAAAATGCAGATAAAAATAAATTAGTAGTCGGAACCCAGGCGAGGATTTTATATCAGGATGCAGCCGGAAGAATAAAAATTGCTCTTAAATTCAATGAGATGGTTAGAAATAAAGAAGTTGGTCCTATAATGTTGGGCAGAGATCACCATGACTCAGGAGGGGCGGATTCGCCATTTAGAGAAACTGCAAATATAAGGGATGGTAGTAATGTAACGGCGGATATGGCCACTCAATGCTTTGCTGGGAATACAGCCAGAGGAATGACTATGGTTACCTTACATAACGGTGGTGGAGTCGGAATCGGAAAAGCTATAAATAGTGGATTTGGTTTGGTTCTTGATGGAAGTGAAAAAGTAGACGAGATAATTAAAAAATCCATATCCTGGGATGTATTAGGGGGAGTTGCCAGACGCTCCTGGGCTCGGAATGAACATGCTGTGGAGATTGCCATAAAACACAACAAAGAAACTAAAGTAGGCGATCACATTACTATTCCTTATTTGGTTAATGAAGATTTAATAAAAAAAGCTATGTCCCAAAAAGATTCAAAAGAAGCAAAGTAAATTGTGAAAATATACCAAAGAAGGGCAGGTAGATAAAATGAAAAATAAAAATCAGATAGTCGAATGCATTCCTAATTTTAGTGAAGGCAGAGATTTAACTAAGATAGAAAAAATAGTAAAACCCCTTAAGAATAAAAAAAGTGTAAAATTATTAGGATACGAAAGAGATGAAGATTATAATCGGCTTGTAGTAACAGTTATGGGAGAACCTGATTCAGTAAAAAGTGCGGTTATAGAAGCTATGGGTGAGGCAATAAAAGTTATAGATATGAGAAAACATAAAGGACAGCACCCCCGAATGGGGGCTATTGATGTTGTCCCCTTTGTACCTATAAAGAATTTTACTATCGAAGAGGCTGTTTCTCTTTCCAAAGAGGTAGCAAAAATAGCTTCCGAAAAGTATAAATTACCTATATTTTTATATGAAAAATCAGCTGTTTTTCCTAACAGGGAAAATCTTTCGATAATTCGAAAGGGTGAATTCGAAGGGATGGCTGAAAAAATAAAACAGCCGGAGTGGAAACCGGATTACGGACCTACAGAGATTCATCCTACTGCCGGAGTTACTACTGTAGGAGCAAGGCTTCCTTTGATAGCTTATAATATAAATCTGGGTACTGATAACTTAGAGATTGCTAATAATATTGCCCGAAGCATCAGACATATAAATGGAGGGTTAAGATATTGTAAAGCGATGGGTGTTGAATTGAAAGAGAGAGGGATCGTCCAAGTTTCGATTAATATGACCGATTATACTAAAACCCCTCTTTACCGAGCTTTTGAATTAGTGAAAATTGAGGCGAAAAGATATGGGGTAAACATAATCGGGAGCGAAATAGTCGGTTTTGCCCCCATGGAGGCACTGGTTGATACAGCCGCGTATTATCTTGGTTTAGAAAAATTTTCTACAAAACAGATTTTAGAAGCAAGTATGATGGAATAAGGTTATAAGATTATGAAAAAAGGAAATATATTAATTAAAAATGCTTCAGAAGTAGTAACCTGTAGTGGTTTTAAGGCTAAGGCAGGAAAAGAGATGTCTGATTTAAAAATAATTCCCGATGGAGCGGTAGTTATCGAAGAGGGAATAATTAAGGCATTAGGCGAGAGCGATAGGATATTAGAAACTTTTGAAGAAGAGGATTATCAAGTAATCGATGCATCCGGTAAATCAGTTTTACCGGGATTTGTAGATTCTCATACTCACTTTGTATTTGGAGGATATCGGGCGGAAGAATTTTGTTGGAGATTAAGCGGAATAAGCTATATGGACATAATGCAAAGAGGAGGAGGGATTATTAACACTGTAAAAGCCACTAGAGCCGCTTCCAAGAAAGAATTGTATGATTCCGGAATGAAGAGATTAGATTCAATGCTCGCTTTAGGGGTAACTACTGTTGAAGGTAAGAGTGGATACGGTCTTGATTGTGAAACCGAGATAAAGCAATTAGAAGTCATGAATGAATTAGATAGAGCCCACCCTATAGATGTAGTCAAGACTTTTTTAGGAGCTCATGCGATTCCCAAAGAATATGAGGGGGAAGAAGACAAATTTGTTGATTATATTATCACAGAAGTGCTTCCTGTGGTAGTAGAGAAAAAGTTAGCGGAATTTTGCGACGTTTTTTGTGAAAAAAATGTATTTTCCATAGAGCAGTCTAAAAAATTATTATTGAAAGCAAAAGAGATGGGTTTGGGATTGAAGCTACATGCCGATGAAATAGTACAATTGGGAGGAGCAGAATTAGCTGCTGAATTGGGAGCTGTCTCTGCTGACCACTTACTACAGGCATCCGAGAGAGGGATAAAAGAAATGGCGAGGGCTGGTGTGGTTGCTGCCTTACTACCCGGAACAGCATTTAGCTTAAAAGAACCCTATCCTAAGGCAAAGTATATGATAGACAAACAATGTGCGGTTGCTTTAGCCACCGATATGAATCCGGGAAGTTGTTTTACCGAATCGATTCCTTTAATTTTCGCTTTAGCGACAATTTATATGAATATAAGTGTGGAAGAAGCAGTGTCTGCTTTAACTATTAACGGAGCTGCGGCTTTAAACAGGGCAGAGATTGTAGGAAGTATTGATATAGGGAAAAAAGGGGATATTTCTATTTTAGAATTCCCTTCTTATAAATATATTCCCTATCATTTAGGAGTAAGTTGTGTGGAAAAAGTAATTAAGAATGGGAGAATTGTCTTTGACAGAGAAAGGAAAGGTGAAAAGATATGTTGGTAGATAAAAGCGTCCGCGATTTTTTAGGAGAATTAGCTTCTCGTGCCCCGGTTCCCGGAGGAGGGAGTGTTGCTGCTTTAAGCGCAGGTCTTGCCTCTGCTCTAACGGAAATGGTAGCAAATCTGACTGTAGGCAGAAAAGGTTTCGAGGAAGTAGAGGAGGAAATGAAGCAAATAACTCAAGAGGCATCTGAATATCGGGAGAAATTTTTAAAGGATATTGATAAAGATGCTGACGCCTTTAATAAAGTTATGGATGCTTTCAAATTGCCCAAAAATACACCGGAAGAGATAGACAAAAGAAAGCAGGTTATCCAGGAAGAATTTAAAAATGCTGCCTTGGTCCCTCTTGAAGTAGCTAAAGGTGCAATTAAATTAATGAAATTTACTTCAAAGGTTGTAGAAAAAGGAAATAAGAACACCATTAGCGATGGAGCGGTAGCTGCAATGATGGCCAGGACTGCGGTTCTCGGTGCGTTATACAATGTAAAAATAAATTTACAGTCGATAAAAGATGAAGATTTCGTAAACCAAATTTCCCAACAAGTACACGAGCTTGATACAAAAGCAATTGAAGAAGAAAAGAAAATACTTTCTAATGTGGGCTTTTAGTTAAAGAAGTTGTTAATTTTATAATAAATATCTAAAATAGAGATAAAGAGAAGA
>NBMG01000109.1 GCA_002084865.1 Candidatus Atribacteria bacterium 4572_76 | reverse complement strand
ATTTTCTCAGCAAGTTCTGCCGGAGAGATAAAATTACTATTTTGGATTAAATCTAATATCTTTTCAAGTCGTTCTGCTTTGCTCATATACTTTTTCCACCTATTAATAAATGTTAATAAATTTTATTTACAATATTCTATTTAATTTTATTTATTTAATATTATGATTACTACCTAAAAAGTAAACAAAATAGCAATGTAGGGGCACAATGAATCGTGCCATTGTCGTTTGTTGCTTACTGTCTCTTGTGGGCACGATGCATCGTGCCCCAGGATAATTACTACCGATAAATTAAAATTTATTATAAGGTTATTACAATATGCTACACACAGTGGTCTATAATACTGTAAAATATTGTATATAACCTGCTTTTAAATATTTTTAAGCTTTTTGGGCTACAGTCACATTATATTATATGATGAAAATAAAGTCAATATATGAAAAAATCTTGATAATGTGTCTTGACAAAAAGATAATAAATAGATAAAATATTATCAAGTAGTTTTCATTTTATCTAAAAAAGGAGGTAAATAAAATGAAAAAGCAAAAATTTATACTGACAATAGTTTTGATCGCGATTTTTATCTTATCTGTGGTTTCTTTTGTAGGAGCAAAAGAAAATGTTCGAATTGCTATGTTAGTTAAAAACTTGGGGAATGCCTTTTTTGAAGCTTGTAGAGATGGAGGTTTGGAAGCAGCTGAAGAACTTGGTGGCATTGAACTTATTTATCAAGGACCCACCACACCAACTGCCGAGGGTCAGATAGAAATTATTGACTCGCTTATTGCCCAGAAAGTAGATGCCATAGTTATTTCTGCAAATGATGTAGATGCTCTGGTTCCTATTTGTAAAAGAGCGATGAATAGCGGGATTACAGTAATTTCCTTTGATTCAGGAATTGCACCAGAAGGACGAATACTTCACTTGGCTCCATCTAGTAGTGAGTTTATTGGCAGAAGTCAGGTAAAAATGTTGGCAAATTTAATTGACTACAAGGGCGAAATTGCTATTTTAAGTGCTTCTTCTCAGGCTACCAACCAAAACACCTGGATTGAATGGATGAAAGAGGAACTAAAAGAACCCGCTTATAAAGATATGAGCTTGGTTGCAGTGGTATATGGTGATGACCTTTCCGATAAGAGTTACCGGGAAGCAATGGGATTATTTAAATCTTATCCTAATTTAAGAGGGATTATTTCACCCACAACTGTTGGTATCGCAGCAACTGGAAAGGCTTTAGAAGATGCTGGAAAATCAGGAAAGATTGAACTCACCGGTCTTGGCTTGCCATCTGAAATGAAGCAATATATTAAAAATGGTACCTGTAGACAAATGTCACTTTGGAACCCTATTGATTTAGGTTATTCATCAACTTATATTGCCTATAAATTGGTTCAGGGTGAATTTCAAGGCAAAGAGGGTGAAGTAATGAAGGTCGGTAGAATGGGAGAAATTAAGATAGGTCCAGATAACGAAGCAGTAATGGGCGAACCATATATATTTGAAAAAGACAATATAGATAAATTTGCTGAGATTTACTAATAGTGTACTATTTGAACTAAGAAAATCTGTTTGGTAAAGCGGGGTTAATTATATCCCGCTTTACTTATAAATACCTCCAAATAAAAAAGGATTTTAGATTTAATGAATAATTGCATTATTAAAATGAAGGGTATTAAAAAATATTTTTATGGCGTTAAAGCACTTGATGGAGTAGATTTTAAAGTAAGAACTGGTGAAGTACAGGCTCTTATAGGTGAAAACGGGGCTGGGAAATCTACTCTGGTAAAGATTTTAACCGGTGTATATCAACCTACCGCTGGTTCTATTATTCTTAATGATAAACCTGTTCAATTTCCATCTCCCCAAGTCTCACAAAAAGCTGGGATATCTGCCATACATCAGGAAGCTACAATGTTCCCCGATCTCTCCGTTATGGAAAATATCTTTATGGGTCATCATATTAGAAATAAATCCAACGGTCTGCTTTCTTGGAAAGAAATGAAAAATAAAACACAGATACTTCTTGACAAACTTGAATTAGATATTCATCCTGATACCAAAGTGAAAAATCTAAGCATAGCCCAAAGGCATATGGTAGAGATTGCCAAAGCACTCTCACTGGATGCAAAAGTAGTAATTATGGATGAACCAACCTCTGCCCTTACCCTTAAAGAAGTTGAGTATTTATATAAAATTATTAGAAAATTAAAATCAGAAGGAAAAGCCATCATCTTTATTTCTCATAAATTTGAAGAGGTCTTTGAAATTGCGGATTATTTTACCGTACTGAGAGATGGAAAATATATCGGAGAAGGGAAGATTGCCGATATCACCGTAGATAAAATTGTGCAAATGGTGATTGGCCGCAGTCTTGAACAAATGTATCCAAAATTAGAGGCAGAGCAAGGTGATATTATCTTAAAGGTGGAAAATTTTACCAAGATAGGCGTATTTAAAAACATATCTTTTGACTTGCACAAAGGGGAGATACTGGGATTTTTTGGATTAGTGGGAGCGGGAAGGTCAGAAGTAATGCAGACAATTTTCGTCTGGTTGGGAACAGTTGGTAGAAAACCTCTCAGGAGGTAATCAACAGAAGGTAGTTTTAGCTAAATGGATTGCCACCAAACCACGAATATTAATTATGGATGAACCAACCAAAGGAATCGATGTGGCAACTAAAGCTACTGTACATAATTTTATTTCTGAACTCGTAAAAAAAGGCATAGCAATAATCCTTATTTCCTCTGAACTTCCTGAGATTATCGGTATGTCTAACAATGTTATAGTAATGCATGAGGGGGTTATCACTGCTAAATTTACTCGCGAAGAAGCCAACTCTAAAAAGATAATTAAAGCTGCAATTGGCAGTATTTCCAAGTAAGGAAGTTTCAAAATGAAGGATTTATTTAGGAAAAGAGAATTTAATCTTTTTATTTTTATTTTATTTATAATATTTGGGGTTAGCTGGAGAACCCCCAGCTTTTTATATATCAATAACTTTGTTGATATTTTGAACGATACTGCTATTCTGTCTATGGTTGCTATTGGACAACTTATGATTATTGTTACGGGGGGTATAGATTTATCTGTCGGTTCCAGTCTTGCCTTAAGTGGTATGAGTGCGGCACTTTTAAATCAATATCACCCTGGAATTCCTATCTTTATGATTATTTTAATTTCTATAGCCATTGGACTACTGCTCGGTTCGGTAAATGGTTTGTTGGTTTCCCAGGCTAAAATTCCACCTATCATAACTACTCTTGGAACTATGAGTATATATAGAGGTTTGGTATTCGTACTTTGTGGAGGAACCTGGGTTAGTGCTCATGAGATGACCGAGGTTTTTCGTATGTTTCCCAGAAAAAGTTTCTTAGGTATATCCAGCCTTGTATATGTATCGATACTAATAGTGATATTATTTTTAATTTTTTTAAATTTAACCAGGACCGGAAGAGAAATTTATGGAGTAGGTGGCAATAAGGTAGCCTCTCAATATGTGGGTATTAACCTGAAGAAAATTCAATATATTGTCTTTACCTTATGTGGAGGAATTACCGGTCTTGCCGGATTTCTCTGGGTTGCCCGTTATGCTGCTGCACAGAGCGAAACTGCTATCGGTTTTGAACTTCAGACTATTGCAGCATGTGTAATTGGAGGGGTAAGTATTACCGGTGGTTCCGGGACGATTATCGGTGTTGTACTGGGAGCCTTTTTCATGGGAATTGTTTATAATGCCCTTACCATGATTAATGTTTCGCCCTTCTGGCAGATGGCGATTCAGGGCTTCATTATAATTTTTGCAATTATAATAAATACTGTTATGGATAAACGCAATCAGCAACTGATGTTAAGGAAGAGAAGTTTTAATGAATAAAGAAAATAGTGTCCTTGACCTTAAAAAAATCAGAAAAATTTCCTTATTAAATATCATATGGCAATGGGAAATCATTCTCCTTTTTATTTTTATTATAGTTATAATAATAAATTCTAATTTATCTCCCTATTTTTTAGACTATACCAATCTTATGAATACAACTTTTAATTTTATAGAAAAAGCCATAATTGCTCTTCCCATGATATTTGTGATCATCTGTGGTGATATTGACATCTCTGTTGCCTCAATTATAGCTTTATCTTCGGTTTTTATGGGTATGGCCTCCCAAGCCGGAGTTAATACTTTGGGGTTGGTTGCGATAGGGCTTTTTTCGGGGACGACTGCGGGGTTTTTAAATGGTTTTATCATAACAAAATTTGGAATTCCTGCGATTGCTGTTACTCTGGGGAGTATGTCTTTGTTTAGAGGAATAGCTTATGTAATTCTCGGAGACAAGGCATTTACCAAGTACCCAGCCTCTTTTGCTTTTTTTGGACAGGAATACATTGGGAATACTATGATTCCTTTTGAACTGGTCCTCTTTTTTATACTTGCTATAATTTTTGGCACAATTTTACACAAAACTACTTTTGGACGGAAGGTATTTGCAATTGGAAATAATTCTACTGCCGCTCATTTTTCAGGGATACCTGTAAACAGAATACGTCTTATTATTTTTGCAGTTACCGGTCTCTGTTCAGGATTAGCTTCAATCTTACTTACTTCGCGGATTGGAAGTACCCGTCCGAATATTGCTTATGGATGGGAGCTTGAGATTATAACTACAGTTGTGCTGGGTGGGGTAGCTATTACCGGTGGTAAAGGGAATATTTTTGGCGTAATTATTTCCATTTTTATAATTGGGTTTCTTATTATGAATATTGTTGTAGGATTATTATTAATTTTAGCAATTATGCTTCCTGAATTACTTAAAAGGTTAAAACCTAAAAACAGTTTTGGTAATGTTAAAAAATAGTTTTAGGAGCAGGTTAATGAAAAGAGTAGCATTTAAAATGAAATTAAAAGCGGGATATGAAGAAGAATATGAAGAAGAATATAAAAAAAGACATGATGAAATCTGGCCTGAACTTAAAGGAGAATTGTTTAAAGCGGGAATTTATGATTATTCCATATTTCTTGATAAAGAAACGCTTACTCTCTTTGCGGTGCAAAAATTAAAAGATAATAATACGGTTGAAGAACTTCCTTCAAAAGAGATAATGAAAAAATGGTGGGATTATAAATATATGATTATAATCCAAAAAGCAAACAAAATGGTAAGGTAGGGGCACGATGCATCGTGCCCGCAAGAGAAGAGTTTTTTATAATAATATAAGAGGTAAACAACAAAAGAAGTTAATAACAATGAGAGGGGGATGTAAAATGAAGGACTGGCAGAATATTAAAGTTGAGATTTTACATAAACTGGTAAAACTTTCTAATAATTTAGGAAAAGAAGACTATCATCTGGCAATTATTGGAGAAGGTAATACTTCGGCTAAAGTTGAGACAAAAGAGATTGCTGGTAGTTTTTATATAAAGGCAAGCGGTACACAGCTGGCAACTGTAACCGAGAATGATTTTGTTCAGGTTTATTTTGAACCGATTATGCAGCTTATAAGTATGGAGAATCCTAATGCAGAAGAAATTAATTATATCTTTAAAAAAGCTAAGGTGGATAAAGAATACCAAGCCACCCCCTCTGTGGAAACCTTATTACATGCAATTTGTCTTAATCTGGAGGGAGTAAATTTTGTCGGCCATACTCATCCCACAGCAGTAAATAGATTGACCTGTTCAAAGAGTTTTCCGGAGAATCTGAAAGGGAGAATATATCCTGATGAAATTGTTCTGCTGGGGAAAGAATCGGTCTTTATTCCTTATACAGATCCGGGGGTTAAACTTGCCCAAAAAGCAAAAAATGAAATTGATATATTTTTAGATAAACACGGAGAGAGACCCAAATCTATTTACATTCAGAATCATGGATTTGTTGCTTTAGGTTCTACTCCGACTGAAGTAGAGAATATTACTTTAATGGCAGATAAGGCAGCGGAAATTCGTTTTGGAGCATTACTTGCAGGAGGGATAAATGCATTTTCTGAAGATATAGTAAACTATATCGCTGAAAGAACAGATGAAAAATACAGACAAAATCTATTTGAAGAACAGAGATAGAAGGAGCAGTATAATGCAAAAATTCATAGCTATTGATATCGGTGCAGAAACCGGGAGGGTGATTGTTGGTGATGCATCAAAGATGGAGATAGTATATCGCTTCCCCAATAATTTAGTAAGGGTTAAAGATAGTATTTTTTGGGATATTCTGGGAATATTCAATGAGATAAAGAAAGGTTTAAAGAAAGCTTTTAAAAAATATCCCGAACATATAGTGAGTATCGGCATAGATACCTGGGGAGTTGATTATGTTCTCTTGGATAGTGACGGAGACCTTCTGGGGAATTCCTATCACTACCGTGACAAGAGAACAGATAATATAATGGAGGAAGTTTTTAGGATAATACCTAAAAAGGAAATATTTACCGAGACCGGCATTCAATTTATGCAGCTTAATACTATCTATCAACTATACTCATTTGCCAAGAAAAAATCACAGATCTTAGAAAATGCAAGATATTTTCTGACTATTCCAGATCTTTTAAACTACTGGTTAACCGGAATTATAAAAAATGAATATTCAATTACTACCACTACTCAGCTCTACAATCCTAAAAAAAAGGACTGGTCAACAAAGATACTGAATGAACTTGGATTTAAAAGGGAGATATTTGGTGAAATAATTATGCCCGGAACAAAAATCGGGAAACTTTTACCGGCTATTGCCCGGGAGATTGGCGCTGATTCAGAAGTAATGGTTGTAGCTCCTGCCTGCCATGATACCGGATCTGCGGTGGTTCTGCCGATGGTGGTTTCAGATTTTTAAAGAATGTTACTGGATTCTGGATTATTCAGGAGTGTAAAAAATTCTGGGATGAGAATGTAAAATTATATTCTTATGATGAACTGACTGAGATAGCTTTAAAGTATGGTCCTGCAAATTTTAGAATTGACCCTGATGATTCAAGATTCTTAAAACCCGGTTTCATTGATGATAATATGCCGGATAGAATTAAAAATTATTGCCAGCAAACAGGGCAAAAGGTTCCCAAGACTCCTGCAGAGATTGTAAGAGGAGTAATCGAAAGTTTAGCTGATAAGTATACAAAAACCATTAAGATGATTGAAGATATTACTGATAGGCCCCTTAATGAAATGTATATTATAGGAGGAGGATCTCGAAATGCTCTCCTGTGTCAACTTGTTGCCAACGCCACCGGTCTGCCAGTATATGCAGGACCAGTTGAAGCAACCGCCATTGGGAACCTAATAATTCAAGCGAAATCTATGGGGCAAATAAAATCAATTGCTGAGGGCAGGAAAATAATCAGAGAATCTTTTGATATTAAAAAATACTTACCTGAAGAATAAAGATAAAATTAGTTAAATATGAAATATTTATTTTAAAAATATCGAATTATTATTTTATTTATATATTATTAGAAGAATAGTAAAGTGCAACAAGGAGGACTTTAATTCAATATGGCTATACCTGTACTTATGCCCAAACAGGGACAATCTGTTGAATCTTGTCTCATTATTAAATGGAATAAAAAAGAGGGAGATAAGGTAAAAGCTAAAGAACCTATCTGTGAAGTGGAAACCGATAAGGCAGTCTTTGAAGTGGAAGCTCCGGAAGCAGGAATAATACTAAAGATCTTTTATAAAGAAGGTGACGATGTTCCGGTTCTTAATACTATTGCCATAATCGGGCAACCGGGAGAAAAAATTGACTATCTTATCCCTAAAAAAACGGTCCCTGTTTCCAAGGAAGAATATATAGAAAAGCAGAAAGCCATAACTCCGGATGAATCCCTTAAAAAAACGAAACCTTCTTTTGGAGACGCCTTAATACCTATATCTCCGCTTGCCCGACGTTTGGCAGAAAAAGAAGGAGTTGATTTTTCAAAACTTACCGGTTCGGGTCCTGGGGGCAGAATTATTAAAAAGGATATAGAGAAGGCCATATCTGATCAGAAAAAGTCTATTTCCGATATAAAAATAATTTCAGGTCTACAGTCTTCTACAAAAGAAAACAATATATCTCTTATGGGGCTGGTAAAAGAAATTCCAGTAACAGGAGTACGGAAACTTATCGCTGACCGAATGCTTACATCCCTACAAAGTACTGCTCAACTTACCTTAAATACTTCTGCTGATGCTTCTAATTTATTATCAAGTCGAAAATGGTTAAAGTCTAGTCCTGCAAAATTAGGTCTTAATAAAATTACCCTTAATGATTTGATACTCTATATAGTTGCTAATATTCTCCCTAAATTCAAAAATATCAATGCCCATTTCTTAGGAGACAAGATACTGGAATTTGAACAGGTGCATCTGGGATTTGCTGTAGATTCTTACCGGATGAACTTAACGGAGGGACCTTTACGGTAACCAACCTTGGCACCATGGGGATTGAAAGTTTTACGCCTATCTTAAATATCCCTCAAGTAGCAATTCTGGGTATAGGCAGTATTTCTCTCAAGCCAATCATGAAAGAAGATAAAGTACAATTTATCCCTCATGTAGGTTTATCGCTTACCTTCGATCATCGAGCGGTTGACGGTGCTCCGGCAGCCAGGTTCCTGCAGGAACTTGCTATAACAATAGCTAAATTTGAGTTGAAAAATATTTAGTAGTTCGTTTTCTAAATAACTTAAAATTTCGTTCTGTCATTGC
>NBMG01000108.1 GCA_002084865.1 Candidatus Atribacteria bacterium 4572_76 | reverse complement strand
TTAGATTTGAAACATGTTTTCGGTTGACAGTTGTTAGTTTTAAATTCACTAGTTATCAGGATATTATATTTTCTGTCATTGCTCTGATTTATCAGAGCGCGGCAATCCCTGCTTGAGAGACGCCTGTCCTACGATTTTAAATAAATTATTGAGGGCGTATTACAATACGCCCCCTATTTTTTTCCAACATGTAACTCGCAATTTGCAATTCGTAACCTGTATTTTAACTGGTAAACTGGCCAACCGGGTAACCGTACATACGAGATACGATTCACGAGATACTAGATACTCATTTGTTATCTCGCTTTCACTTGTTGTTTGTACCTAAACGCTCTACGCTATTCTTTATTCAACCGATTCTTTTAACAGGTCAAAAAAGCCATCTAAATAACCTAAGCCTAACAGTATATCTTTTTTCATTAAATTAATCAGTCCCTGGCTATTCGGAGAATTGGCTATCCTTATTATTTCTTCTCCTTTAAGAGTAATAAATGCTTGGTCATTATCCAACTTAGGAAATAATTTCATAGTTTCTCGATAGGACAAAGTAAAATCTTTTCTGGCTTCCTTACTTAGTTTAATGGCGCTATCTGATATATCATCTATCTTAACAGTTTTCACCTCGGGAAGCAGATTATAAAATTCGTCTTTCTTGTGTTCGAAAAGATATCCATTGAAATCTTCATAACCGTAATGAGCATTGGTAACCAGTACAGTTAGTTTTTTTACATTAAAAAATTTCTTAAAGAGGACATCCAGGGGAGCTGGATAGGTATGATAGGGTTGGGATAGGTCTTCTAAATAATGAATAGCTCGAGCGGCAAATCTGAAACCCCAATAATTATCACCTTTCCCAAAAGCAATCTTAGACATCTCAAAGAAGTGATTGGCTCTTTTGGGGGCATCCCCGGCTTTTAGCAGACCTGCAAACACAGAAAAATACATATGACGATATCCCTGACTTCCCCCGGTTAAAGCTTGTAATTTATTTAATTCTAAATTTGTATCTAAATTCCAATCCGGTTCGTCCGAATAATTTATAAGAATATCTGAGGCTTTCGTTTTTCCTCCAATCTCCCCCTCTATATATTTTATTACAAATTCCGGATTATATTCATCCTGGTCTATATTTTCATAAGTATAAGGAGTTATTTCGATTTCAGGAAAATTATTCACCCAATCATTATTTTTTATGGCCAGTTCGGTATAAAAAAAGTGACTGTTCCAGGAAAATACATTTACAGAACTTAAGATTAAAACGGAAAGAATTAGCAGAATAAAAATTGATATCTTCTTTTTAAGTTTCATAATTACCCCCTAAATATTTTTTGTATTCCCACTGCTCTCAAACTATTCAAAAGGGAATTTATACTGGGTCAATCCTAGTTCTTCTTTCAAGGTAAGAATCTGCTGTTGAAGATTTTTATTTATAGGCGCACCTTTATCTTTTCTCTCTAACCAGGCAATATATTCTTTTTCCCCGGCGGTGTAAATTCTCTCTGCTTCAGGAGCTTTTTTAGAGGCACGAAGGGAACGAAGAATATCTCCGGTAATTTTCTTAAATGATTCAAGATCAGTAAAAGAAGATATGTTAATGGCTATGAAAAAATGTCCCAGATTAATGGGTGCGGGTTTTCCCTCCTCTACTCCTGATAACATCTTAAGATATTTCCCGTTTTGCAGGGCAGCTGAAAGGATTTCTACTACAACAGCATAACCATAACCTTTGTAGCCGGCAGTTTCTTCTCCGATACCGCCTAAAGGAGCAAGGGCAGCTTTTCCGGTTTTTAAGTCCTGCAAAATCTGATGAGTGTCTGTTCTGGCCTTTCCATCTTGTCCGATTACCCATCCCGGAGGGATTTCTTTTTCTGCCCGGTCATAAAATTCTATCTTTCCTCGCTGGGTAATGGAGGTGGCACAATCAAGGACAAAGGGAAATTCTTCATCTGAGGGCATTCCAAAAGTTAAAGGATTAGTTCCTAACATATTTTCTACCCCAAAAGTAGGGGCAATAGAAGGACGGGCATTAGTACCGGTAACTCCAATCATTCCTTCTTTAATGGCCATTAAAGCATAATAGCCCGCAATCCCATAATGAGTCGAATTTCTCACTGCAACCATTCCCAATCCCATCTTTTTAGCCTTTTCAATAGTCAGAGCCATAGACTTCTTGGCAATTACCTGTCCCATTCCGTTGTGGCCGTCGATAACTGCGGTAGTAGGACCATCTTTAACAATTTCTATTTCTGTTTTTGGTGACTGGATCCCGGTTTTAATTCTATCATAATATATAGGTTTTAAGCGGCCGATGCCATGTGAATCTATCCCTCTTTTGTCAGAAGTAATCAATACATCAGCACATATACGGGCATCCTCTTCCGGAACTCCTACCCCTTTAAAAACATCGACCATAAAATTTTCCAAAGTATCAAAATCAACCCAAACGATATCCTTAGAATTATTATTCAAGATTGTCCCCTCCTCTATTTTTACACTGAGTTTTCATGTGAGTTTGATAAATCAAACACTTTTAAGTCTAATATAACAAAATTAGAAATGTTTTTCAATTAATTAGTTATGTTTGAAAAAAAAATTGACCAATTTGCCAATTTGCCAATTCACCGAGTAAATTAGTTCCCAGTCAATTTAGTTAACCAGTTTACCGTTATCCAGGTAACCAACTAACTAACTCTTTTCTTGCTATACATTACTCATTACTCATCACTGTATTCCTATCCGCTAACTTACAATTATAACCCGCATCTTCTATTTTTTATCTTCGATATTTTAGTGATATATTATGAATATATTAAGAATATATAGGTGATATTTATGGTAAATAAAGAAATTTATAAAGAACTTAAAAAGCGAATAGTTTATCTGGATTACAAACCAAAACAAGTATTAAATATTAAAGAATTAGCGAAAGAATTTGGGGTTAGCCCTATGCCTGTTCGAGAAGTATTAATCCTTTTAGAAAGCGAAAAACTAATTCATATAATACCTAATAATGGCATCTATGTTAATGACATAAGCTTTCAAGAACTTAAAGATGCTTTTGAAATCAGACTTTTTTTGGTTGGCCTTGCGGGAAAATTAGCAGCCCAAAGAGTAACTTCAGAAGAATTGAATAAGATGAAAGAACTTCTCGAAAAAGTAAAGAAGGAAAAGAACCGAAAAAAATTAATTCAATTGGATGCAGAATTTCACGATTTAGTAAATTACTCTACCAAAAATCAAACCCTGGCCGAGACTTTAAAAAGATTGCGAAACCAAATTGGCCGCCTCTGGTTTTTCGCCAAAGAAAATGATGCTTATTCGCAAAAAATTCCCGAAGATTTTGCAGAGCTTATAAAGGCAATGGAAAACGAAGATCAAAACAAGTGTGAGCGGATTATGAAAGATCACGCTATTCACTTTATAAATCAAATAAAAACGAGCTTGTATGCTGAATAAAACAATTATCTTTGTCATTCCGCACTTGATGCGGAATTCATAAGTAGGGGCGTATTGCAATACGCCCCTACAACAATTATTTCCCGTTTTTTCGCAAATGACACTGCTAAAGCCAAAATTACATTACCACCCTCATAGACGGTGGATTTCTAAGTTCTATTAAATTGAATTGATAAAGGAGAAAATATGAAAAGAATTTTAATAACCGGAGCACTAGGTCAAATTGGTTCTGAGCTTGATTCTTTTTTAAGAAAAAGATACGGTAATGAAAATGTTATCTCCTCAGATATTAAACCCGTACCCGAGGGGATGCTTAACCAAGTCGGGTTATTTGAACATATTGATTGTTTAGATGCTCGGGAGATTTATTCTGTAATTGAAAAATATAAAATAGATACTGTATTTCATCTGGCAGCTGTTCTCTCTGCAAGCGGTGAAAAGAATCCTCAATTAGCCTGGAAAGTCAATATAAATGGCCTTCACAATGTTCTGGAAATAGCCAGGGAATATAAATGTGCCGTTTTCACTCCCAGTTCGATTGCCGCTTTTGGCTCTTCTACTCCCAAAGACAACACCCCTCAGGAGACAATTCAAAGACCCAACACCATCTATGGATTAACCAAAGTTACCGGAGAGCTTCTCTGTGATTATTATTATACAAAATATGGAGTTGATACCAGAGGAGTACGTTTTCCGGGAATCATTTCCTATGCTACCCTTCCTGGCGGAGGAACTACCGATTATGCGGTAGAAATCTTTTATGAGGCATTAAAAAATAAAAAATATACCTGCTTCTTAGATAAAGATACTTATCTGGATATGATGTATATGCCTGATGCTTTAAAAGCCGCAGTTAACCTGATGGAAGCTGACCCTTCCCGATTAAAACACAGGAATGCCTATAATGTGACCGCAGAAAGCTTTAATCCGGAGCAACTCGCCGACGAAATTAAAAAATATATTCCGGACTTTGAGATGAACTATGATGTTGACCCAATACGACAGGCAATTGCTGATTCCTGGCCTAACCGGTTAGACGACAGCACAGCTAAAGAAGATTGGGGATGGTCTCCGGATTATGACCTGAAAGCAATGACTAAGGATATGATTGAAAAACTGAAAATTAAACTATTTACTAGCGAACAGCGTAGAGCGTACAGCGTATAGGTTCGGGTTATAAGTGAAAACGAGATAACAAAAAAGTATCTGGTATCTCGTGAATCGTATCTCGTAAAGAAGAATTCAGGAATCAGAAAATTATTAGCAGATAGTATTTGTGAGGTAGGGGCACGATGTATCGTGCCCAGGGTAATCAAAAAACAATAAAACAGGAAGGGCACAATTCATTGTGCCCCTACGCTTGAATCTTAGTTTCTATAACGCAATATGCGATACGATATACTAACGACTAAAAAATTGGAGGGATAAAAAAATGGGATTAAATAATTTAGAAAAAGTACTTTCTAAAACTCTAAAAAAATTAAAAGATGAAGGACGATTAAAAGGGAAAGAATATATTATCACAAAAGTAAAAAGACCTGAGAGTAATAAAGGTCCCCGATATTTTCTTAAAGGGAAAGGCATGCAGGAATTTATCAGAATGAATTCTAATTCTTATTTGGGAATGTCTTTAAGAGAGGAAATTATTCAGGAAGAAGAAAAAGTTGCAAAAGAATATGGTGTTGGACCGGGAGCTGTCCGTTTTATCAGCGGAACATTCCAATCTCATCGGGAACTGGAAAAAAGATTAGCAAAATTTCACCAAAGAGAAGATGCTATGCTGTTCAGTTCAGCCTATTCAACC
>NBMG01000107.1 GCA_002084865.1 Candidatus Atribacteria bacterium 4572_76 | reverse complement strand
TTCCGGGGGATTTATCGGAAAGACAATAGATGAAACAATAATTTCTAAAGAGGAATTAGAATCTTTTAATGATGAGGTTATTAATGTCTTTTCTCAAGCACAACTTAGAGAATTGCTTACCACAAACGAATATAAAGTCTTGACTTCCTGTTATTATTATCAGGAATGTATGGAGCTTGCACCGGTAACGCCGGGTGATTTTGACCCCTTCGGAGTGTTTACTCTGGCTCTATGTGAGGGTTGTGGGTATTATGGTAATTACCCGGCAGATACTAATCTTGATGCTATAGTAAGTTTGCAAGAAGCATATCTTTATGTAAAATCATATGTAACAGATTTAGATGAACAATTACCCGATATTAGCATCACCCAGGATGTACAAGTTTATCCTAATAATTCTACTTTTACTATTGTGAAATACTAAATTAGTTAGCTAGTTAGTGGTTAATTAATTAGAAGGACAGGTTTTGCAGGGGAATGACAGAAGAAACAGGCGGGCTTGATAAATCAAGCCCCTACATTTACATAGACAGGCGGGCCTGTTCCCCGTTTTCACGGGGACAGGCTTTGTGAAAACGGGGAATCCCTGTCCTACGGTTTCATCTTGTGTTTTGTATCTTATAACTAGCCAACTGGGCAACTAGCTAACCGGGTAACTATTATCTTATCTTCTTCGCTCGATACTCGATACTCGATACGCGATACTATCTTATTGTACCAGAGCTATTACCGTAGTATCCTCTTTGACCTGCAGGAACATTTCGGTTCCCTCTTCTATTTTTACGTTTTTACCCGGGATTAAGGCACCAAAAACTAATCCCACGGGATTACTTAAGATAATTAATCCTAAAATTCCTGCTCCTACTGCTACATATAATCTCTTATTTTCTTCTTCTGCCTCTTCTCCCAATATCAGATCAATAGGAGTCCCGTCTAAAGCTGTAATCGGTTTAAAGGATAGCTCGAGTTTACCGGGTCGAGCCAGTATTGTGGCCTTCTTTGCTGAAGTTATTTCTCCTGTCCCTGCGGAATTCATTGAAATAACTAATCTATTATCTATAAAAACATTTTCCCCGACCTGATAACCAAAAGTCTCGCCTGTGACGTTTTCTTTCGAACTTAAATTGCTTAGAAAACGGATGGGCACCAAAGTCCCGGCAGGGATTACCACTTCTTCCATTTGAGGTTTGCCTTCTTTAAAACAAACTCCAAAAATACTCTCTGCCCTCATAGCCAGAACATCAGTTGATGTCTTACCAAATAATACATTCTCTAAATTTTCTATTTTAACAATTAAAGGTTCCGAGGTTATTTTTTCTTCTAATATCCACTGAGAAGCATTGATTTTAAAGATTACGGAAGGGTCTTCCGGAGTTCCCGAAATTATAAATTCTTTTAGCTGTTTTGCTCTGCCGGTAATTGTTCCCGGGAGGGTTCGACCCACTAATTCTTTTTCTAAATATTCTATCCGTTCAATCAGAGGTTTTTCCGAAGTAGTACCGTAGATAGCCATTTTTTCAGTTATTAGTATATGATTAGCCAGTTTACCAGTTAATTAAATTCATATATGCGGGTAGAAATGCTCTGGATTCCCGCTTTCGCGGGAATGACATAAGTATAAGACGGGCTTGATGAATCAAGCCCCTACTTTCCGTCTTCTTCCTTCTTCACGCGATATTTGATACTGTTTTCCTATTCCCTATTCGCTAACTTACACTTATTACTCGCGTATACGCTAAATGCTATACGCTCTACGCTAACTATATACTATTCACTAACGACTAACGACTATTTTATTATAATATGATTCTCCAATTTCCGCAAATATTTTCCCAAAAAAAATAACCCCCGGAAAAATTCCGGGGGTTATTGTAGAACTTCAGTAAGCTTTTATATATAATTAGAAGGTTACTTCGAGTCCTGCGGTTAAAGTACCGAGAGCATCGTCAATAGTCATTGCGTCATAATCTTTTAGGTCATCACTCCAAGTATTTTGCTCATATCCTACGGTTAAAGCTGTATTGGTATCTAATGTATACACCAATTGTACTTCAGCACTCCAGAAAGCAGCAACACTATCGCTGTCAACTCGACCTTCAACAGTAAGTGCCATATCCGTAGCCATAGCATACTCTAAAGTAGCTGCTCCAGCATAGGTACCGGCTGGGTAATCATATTTGGCTGTACCGCTTAAGAGATAATCATCAGCTAATGGATAATTCATGTATGTGCCTTGTGCAGAAGCAATACCAGTGAATAAACTGTAATCTACGTTTAATTCTGCAGTTTCAGAAGTATCAGCATCCACTGTATAGAGCAGATCAACTCCTACATCATGACCAGTAACTGCCATAGCTGTATCCATATCGTAATCCCAGCTTAATGTTACACCAAGTTCGTCGGTTAACGGATAAGTTGCCTCTACACCAACACCAAATGTGTTCGGATCAAAGCCACTATTAGTTGGGATAAATCCTGTTTGTACATAATGGGCATCTATTGCCAAGCCGAGGTCATCTACTGTAGTACTGAAAGTTAATGCTCCTGCGTAAGTTAAGGCAGTACCGTAGAATACACCGGCTTCAACAGCAACAGCTGCTTCATCTTCATCGCCCAAGTTAAAGGCTAAGTCTAAACTACCGGCATAACCGGAAGCCAATACATCATAAGAACCGGTAACACCAACTGCTACATCATCTTCATCGCCAAGAGCGAAGGCAACATTTGCCACATAGAAATCTTCTACGTCTCCAAATAGAGTCCAGTTACCAAGATCATTCTCTGTATCCCAAACCCAGGTAGCCAAGAATCCATCAAATTCTTCAATTTCATCAAAGTCATATACCAATCCTAATCCGATATCAGCTGGTGCAACTTCCCCTACTCTCAGTTGTAAATCTGCACCTTGATAGTCAATAAAGAAACCACTCCAGGCTACGGCATAAGCAGGTGCTCCAGAAAGTACATCGGTAGCGGTTACGGTAATTCCAGCAGTAGTTACATCATTAATTGTAGCGACAATTTTTATTTCTGCTTCATCACTTAAAGTAGCAAGTGGCGTCATTGGAACTACAGGTTTTGTGTAATCTGCTGTTAATGTACCGCTTATTACAACCGGTTCAAAGAAGGTATCCAGTTTGGCTACGGTTGTCTCTAAGGCAGCGATTGCTTCAGAGTTTGCGCCTAAGGTGGCTTCTAAGTCAGCTACGGTTACTCCTAAGCTGGCTAATTCATCAGCAAATTCGATAGCTAATTTCTCTAATATTGCTACATCATCAGCGGAAGCGAAGTCCATGCCTTCGACATAGGCCAATGCTTTAGCTGTTGCTTCAGCAAATTCATAACGGGTTAGAGATTTCCCTCCGCCGAATGTACCGTCAGGATAACCTACGATAATGCCCTTTGCGGCCAAGCTTTGGACTGAATCATATGCCCAGTGGTTTAAAGGAACATCTACAAATGGATTAGCAAATACAGGAAGAGCGAAAGCCAAAACTAATACTAATACTAATGCTAATTTTTTCATTATTTTTCTCCTTGGTTTTTTTATATTTCCAGTTAGCCAATCTTTAAGGAGAATCTATTAGTTGAGTATCCAAAGTTCCCTCATTAATATTTTCTCTTTTAAGATTACTAACCGGTTTTTATATCATCTTTACTTAAATTAAAGCAGGTCCAAGAATTTCTTTCACCTCCTTTCTCCCTACTTTAACCAATCTGAGATGATATATTTGTATACTACTTTATTTTCTATTTTTTAATATCATTTACTTATACGACACCTATATTTAAAAATCCTTCTTTTTTTTGAAAATAATTTAAAAAAATTTATGAAATATTTAAATTTTCCTCAAGTTCATATTTTATACGGTATTTTTTATATAAATAATCCACTATAATATTATATTTTTGTTGATTCTATTATAATTGTTACTGTATCGTAATGTCAAATAAATTTTGTAATTTTGTAATTTGTATTGCGTATCGAGTCAAAAAATAGGATTCAGGTGTTGGGGCACAATGGATTGTGCTCTTCCTGCTTTATTGTCTTTTAATTATCAAGGGACCCGTACTCCAGGTATCATAAACCGAAATTATTGAAACTTTCATTGTTGTACCCGATTCTACAACAGTCTTAACTGTATCATACAAATTAACTGCTGATATGGACCCTACAAAACTGGATTTAGGATCGGGAATAATTCCCTTTTCTACTGCTAAAATATTCACTTTTCTTAAAAGGGTTAAAAGTTCTTTTTCCACTTCACCGGGTACCTCTGAACTTTTAATTTCCGCAGAAATAATTTCTTCGTCTATTTTAAAGATTAATTTGTTCTCTAAGACGTCAAAATGTGCTACTATAGGTTCTCCTTTAACCACGTTTATTGAAGATAAAAGCCTTACTATCATCTCTTTATCACTATCATATATCTTCTGTGCGATATCTTCAAATTCTTCTTGAGAAATAATAAATACCTGATTGCTTCGCTCATCTTTTTTGGCTCCCATAGCTATTACTTTATCGGAAGCTTCGTTTAGAAATCTAATCAAGTCTTCCTTTATTTCTTCAATTGGCTTTTGGCTTTGAATAATAGTCATCTTCTAATTGATTTGTCTTGTTTTTTATGTCTTCAGATAATTTCTGATATTTCTCCTCCATTTCCTGTAGTTGAGTAGTTTTTTCCTTTAAATCTTCTTTAGTGGAGGATAGCTGGGTATTTCTTAACTCTACTTCCCGGGATAAATAGGAAAGCTTTCCCTTTAATTCTTCCATTCCGAATAGGGCGGTTCTAACATCATTGGAGGAGATGGCAAGTATGGTTACTGTAATGATGGCGATTAAAACACCGCTAATTATAGTAATAAATATAGCTGTATAGTGGGGACGTAATCCAAGGACAGTTACTCTCTTTTTGCCTATTTTAAGGCCGACCCAATCACCGACAAAGGCAATTAATCCGCTGATTATGATAAGAGTAAAAATTAAAATAAAACTGTACATTTTCTAAATTCTCCAATTGACCGATTGACCGATTGACCGATTAGTTAATTCACCGATCCACCAATTTACCGATTCTCCAATTAAATTAGTTAGCCAGTAACCCGGTTAACCAGTTTACCAGTTAATTTAATTCATATATACGGGTAGAAATGCTCTGTCATTCCTGCTCCCCGATCAGGTCGAGGACAGGTTTCGCAGGAATGACAGAAGAAACAGGTGGGCTTGATAAACCAAGCCCCTACAACACATTACTTATTTCGGGCAGACACAAGATCTACCCATAATATAGATTACTAATTTAACTTGTATCTTGTAACTTTTATTAATTGGTAAATTGGCCAATAGGTGAATTGGCCAATTCTATAAATTAAATCTCTCTCCCAGATAGATTTTTCGGGTAATTTCACAATTGGCTACATGGCGGGGACTTCCTGAAGTTAATATTTTTCCATTATGCATAATATAAGCTCTATCAGTAATTTTGAGAGTCTCTCTCACATTATGGTCGGTAATTAATATCCCCAACCCTTTTTTCTTAAGATAAGAAATTATTTCCTGAATGTCATAAACGGCAATCGGGTCAACTCCGGTAAAGGGTTCATCAAGCAACATAAAAGAAGGTGA
>NBMG01000009.1 GCA_002084865.1 Candidatus Atribacteria bacterium 4572_76 | reverse complement strand
AAAAGTTTGTATCGTATTTTTTTTATTATATACTAACATACTTTAATTATTCTACAAAAATTTCTAAAATCCTTCTTTTTTTTTAAATTTATATATATTATTAATGTAAATTTTGGTAAGGCAGTTTAAAAAGAGGTTAAGTTTACCTTTTTTCTTTACTTTCCCTTAATTCATTTTCTTTATTTTTCTTAACGCGATACGCAAAAACGTAATACTCGATACGTGTATATATTATTCAATTTGTTAAATATTTTTTATTATGATAACATATCTAGTGAATAGTCGCTAGTTGTTAGTGAATAGTAATTCGTATCTCGTATCTCGTGAATCGTATCTCGTTAAGAAAATAGAAGTCAGTAGCCAGAATCCAGTATTCAGAATTATTTTAAGTTATGAGAGTATATTTTGGTTGTATCTTCTTCTGATTTCTGAATTCTTAAATAACAATTATGGTTTTTATCTTTAGCCTTTTAGCTTAACAAAGATAGATCGGAACTAACAGACAGGCGAGATGCTATGAATTCAAAAAAGTATATTTTAATGGGTATTGGAAATACGCTTCGGGGTGATGATGGAATAGGATCAATTATTGCCCAAAGTTTCAAAGATCGTGATTGGCTTTCTATGGACTGTGGGGTTATTCCTGAAAATTTTACCTCAATCATCAAAAAAAATAAGCCCGTTCTCGTAGTGCTTATCGACGCAGTGGAGATGGACCTTAAATCCGGTGAATTTAGAATAATCTCTCCCGATAGGATTAGCGCCCTGCACCTCACTACCCACAGTATGCCTTTATCCTTTCTAATATCTTATCTGAAAGAATATGCTCAGGAACTTATTTTTATCGGCATTCAGCCTAAAATTATTGACTATTCTAATTCTGTTAGCTCTGAAGTTTTAAAGAGTTCCGAAAAAATAATAAAAATATTGAAAGATAAAAATTTTAAACTCCTTAAAAAATTGTAAGGCTATGATTCTTAATTGTATATTCCGGTTACTACCCAAAAAGCTAAAAAATATTTAAAAGCAAAATATATATACAGTGTATCGTAAATAATTTTAGATTTGTTGGTTATAATTGAATTGTAGGGCCGCAATGAATTGTGCCTTCACTATATTATTACCCATTTTTTCTTTGGGCACGATGCATCGTGCATTATATTTTATTTACTTTTTGGGTTGTAATCATATTCTTATTAATTATCCTACTCTACGATTAATTTAGATGATGACCTATCTACATCCGCAAGAAGAAATTCTTCGCTCATATTCAGACAATTTTTGGGACATATATCATTACATTGAGAACAGAAGATACAATGATCGACATGGATTTTAATTTTCTTTTTTTCAGGAATAAATTCAATTGCCTCGGCAGGACATACCTTAATACACAATTTACATCCTATGCATTCGTCTCTATCGAAAACAATCTTTCCTTTAAAATTCTTGGGTATTTCCACGTGAGGATGTATCTTTGCTTCTCCTTTTTCAACTTTTTCTAATAATTTTAATATCGAATCAGGGTAATAAGTAACCGGAAATACATTGGTAGCCGGTTTTTTAAATAACTGTTTTAACAGTTCAAATCCCATTGGTGTTGCCATTTTATCACCTCAAACTATAATAGTATCTAAAACGATTAACATAAGGCCAAGCAAACCTATAATCGCTACCGGAACCCAGTAAGCAAAGGAAACCTGGTCTATTTTTAAACGAGCAAATGCAATCCTGACAAAAGATACTTCGACAAACATTACTAAAAACATTTTTACTAAAAAGAACAGTACATCTGCTATTAAAGCAAATACTCCACTTAAAGCAAGTAAATGAGATATATTGTAGGGAAAAAATAAAGCCACAGTTAGGGACATCATCACTACTGTCTTTACCGCATCAGCTAAACCAAATAGAGCAAGATTTCTTCCCGAATACTCTACTAATATTCCTCCGGCTAATTCCGTTTCAGCTTCCGGTGCATCAAAAGGTACTTTAGAGAGTTCTCCTGGTGTAACCGCTGCCAGGGTAATAAATAGTAAAATTGCGCCAATAAAACCTAATGGACCCACTAATCCCCAAATAGGACGAGCGTTAATCACGGCTAAAGAGAAGATATTAAGTTGAGGATAAACCTGACTTAATTTCCAGCCCAAAGCAACAACTGCCGTTACTAAAGGAAGTTCGTAACTCATCATCATTACCATCTCTCTTTGTGCTCCCACATTAGCATAAGGAGAACCGGAGGCAAAACCACCTACCACCATACCGATAGCCGGCAGAGTTAGTAGATAAATAATTAGCACAATATCCCCGTATCCACTTAACAAGGGAGGAATATTCCCTACAGGCAAATAAAGTAAAATAGTAATAGAAGATACCAAAGCCATAATTGGCGCTCCGTTAAATATCCAGGGAACTGCGTTTTGGGGTACAATATTTTCTTTAATCATTAACTTAAAGAAATCCATAAAAGGCTGTCTTATGGGAGGGCCAACTCGTGCCTGCATCCTTGCGGCTAATTTTCTGTCAATACCTTTATAAAACAGACCGATTACTACTCCTAAAAAAGCAATTACAATTGCCCCAATTATCTTTATTAATATTCCAAATAAGCTTATAGAAGTCATGGAGTGATCCTCCTCGTCTTTTGCACACTCAATTCATGTAAATCTTTCTTGGTTAACACATCTTTTCGACCATTAGCCTTGTTTAAAATAGTGACCCTGTCCATACAGGCTATGCAAGGGTCAGTAGATGCTACAACAATGGGGATATCGGCTATCTGCTCTCCTAAGAGCATAGGAGCCCAGGGCATTAAATTATTATACGTTGGGGCACGAGCTTTCCAGATTTCCGGTACTTCTGCTTCTGCTAATTTTACATAATGAAATACTTCACCACGAGGGGCTTCATGCCTTCCAATTCCTTCACCTTTAGCTTTCTTTAACTGATTTAATAATTTAACTAATTTCTTCTCGGCTACAATTTCTCCTGAAGGCATATTTTCTAAACATTGTTCGATAATCTGTATTGATTGTACCAATTCTAACAATCGAACAATTATCCGATCATAAACATCGCCGTTTATTTCTCCGGAAAACACATCCGGAGTAATGGCTTTCACTTCCAAATCGGCATAGGCTGAATAAGGTTGGTCCTGTCTTACATCCTTTTTTATCCCCGATGCTCTGGTAGTAGGCCCCACCGCACATAAACGGAGGGCATCTTCTTTAGTTAAAACACCGACATTCTTTGTTCTTAAAGCAATAGTAGGATCCTTTAAGAATATATCTTCTATTTTTCCGTAGACATCTTTATAATATTCTAAAGTTTTTCGAATTCGAGGTATTTGCTCTTCGCTAATATCTCTTCTTACCCCACCTATCATAAATACTCCGTAATTAATCCTATTTCCAGTAAGATATTCTAAAAGATCTAATACCTCTTCTCTTGCTCTCCAGGATATATATAAAACAGAATCGAAGCCTAATTCATGACCGGCAATCCCAGCCCATAAAATATGCGAATGAATTCTTTCTAACTCAGCAATAATCACTCGAATATATTGGCCTCTTTCGGGAACTTCAATACCAGCAGCATTCTCCACTGCTTGACAAAAAGCAAAAGGATGAGAAGCAGAACATATACCGCATATTCTTTCAGCTAAATAAATAATTTGAATTGGATTCCTTTGCCTTCCCATAAATTCTATTCCTCGATGATTATCTCCGGGTGCTAAATATACCTTTTCAATGCGCTCTCCATATATTTCAAAATTAAAAGTCATCGGTTCTTCTAAGGAAGGGTGTACCGGACCTATAGGTATAGAGTAAGTCTTCTTATTCAACTTTTTTCACCTCTTCTTCATTATCAATTATATTACCACCTATATGTTTACCATTTTTACTTAAAGGATATACCCCTTTTTCATCTTTTCTAAAAGGAAAAACATCTTTTGAAAAATCTATTGGTAAAAATACATTAGGTAAATCAGGCAAATTCTCAAAAGTAATCCCCATCATTTCTTTCATTTCTCTTTCTGAAGTCTGGGCACCCGGTATTAAATCAGTAATAGTTGGCATTTTAAGATTATTTTTTGGTAAATTAGTAGTTATATTTAAGGATATTTCTTTAAATCTCTCTCCATAATAAAGGGAGAAATGATAGGTTAATTTAACTTCTTCTCCTGTATCATTATCTGAAATAATAGCAAAATGAGGAAATTGAATAGTGCATAAAAGTTTAACTGCTTCTTTAAAGACCTTTAGTTCTATCTCTAACCAAATTAGGCTATAGCTATTCTTTTTTGATCCCGCTGTTTTAATTTCTATTCTGCTATTTGTAATCGATTCATTAAATTTTTCTTTAAATAATTCTATAATTTCTTCTGGCTTCATATATTCCATTCTCTACCACCTTTTTTCTGGTATTTCGTATATCGTATATCGTATATCGTATCGCGGTTATCAGTGTGTACCATATTACTTTTAATGTAGGGATCGGATTCATCCGACCCAAATTTTACGGGCTTGATAAATCAGGCCCCCACACATTAGTCATTACGGGCAGACACAAGGTCTGCCCCTACATATTATACATTCATATTATACGTTGTTGTTTTCTTCACGCGATACGCGATACTCGATACGCGATACTATCTTGCCGGAGCAGCTTCCATGCTTTCTCTTAATTTTTCCAACTTGATCCAGGCCTGTAAAACTCCATTTATTATAGCTTCCGGCCGGGGAGGACATCCCGGAACATAAACATCTACCGGTATAACTTTGTCAATAGAGCCTGAGAGATTGTAGGAGTTGTAAAAGACCCCTCCACTTGTTCCACATGCCCCAACTGCTATTACTGCTTTAGGGTCGGGAGTTTGTTCATAGACACGTTTTACTCTATCGAGCATCCTGCCGGTCACCGGACCAGTTACCAATAAAACATCAGCGTGTTTCGGACTACCTACTAATTTAATCCCAAATCTTTCCAAATCATAACGAGGAGTTAGACCTGCTACAATTTCAATATCACAACCATTGCAAGAACCTGTATTTAGATGAAAAACCCAGAGAGACCTTTCAAAATATTTATTTAATCTCACTATCCACTCACCCCTACCATAATTAATATTATTACAGTTATTACAATTATCCAGCCAGAATAATCATTTATATTTCCGGTATGCATTTTTACTAAAGGATTATAGTAGCCTTTTAGTGCTTCCGTAAATCCCCAGTAAATATGGCTCGCACCTAAATGAGATTCCTCTTTACTTTTTTCGGGATTACCGGATATAAAAGGTTTGTCCTGTTCGGTATTTTTTTTATAACTATCTTCCCCTTTATTCCTTATATAAATAACTATGCTTCCGATAACTAATACAACTACTATCCAAATTATTGCACTCCAAAAACCGCTGCCCGTTTCTAATAATCCTAACATTTCCTACATACCTCCTAATACTGTGCCGGTATATTGCAATTGTTCTATTAAAGACATTACCGCAGGGTGTACTAAATTTTTTACTATCAGGTCCGGGAATAATCCAAAAAATATTATAATACAGGATAAAACCGCCATAGCAAAGACCATACTGCGCGGTACTTCCTTGACTTCTTTAAATTGAGGTAATTTCGGACCTAAAAACGCACTATGGAATACTTTAACAAATGATGCTAAAGTTAAGATGCTAACTACCATGGCTATTATGGAAAGCAAAGGATTAAATTTATAAACAGATTCATAAATCAAAAGTTTAGAAGCAAAGCCATTAAAGGGAGGAAGCCCGGCGATGGCTGCCGCTCCAATAATAAAAAAGATAGTAGTATATTTCATGGAGTGAGCTAATCCGCCCATTTTATCAAGATTTTTAGTTCCCGTTCTAAAAAACAATGCTCCGGCAGTTAAAAATAGCAAGCCCTTATACATAGCATGGTTCATAATATGAAAGATACCGCCTTCCATTGCAGTAATCCCATATTGATTTAAAGCCACAGGATTGGCCAATACTGCTAATCCTACTCCTACTCCCAGAAACATATAACCTGTCTGAGAGACAGCATGATAAGCCATCAATCTCTTTATATCTTTCTGGATAATTGCCATTGTAACACCGATAAACATAGATAAAAGACCAAAAATAATAATTATCCAGCCTACAGTTAAGGCATTCAAAGAAATATTATATAAAGAAAAAACTACTCTAAACAAAGCATACAGACTGGCTTGACTGGTAGCAACCAACATCATAGTGATTGGCGCAGGTGCTTCCGAATAAGCATCTGGTGTCCACATATGCATCGGTACCGCTCCTGCCTTCATGGCCAAGACCGGAATTAAAAGGCCCAAAGCAATCTTGTCTAATTGTGAGTATTTAATTACACTGGCTATAGCTGCAAAATTAAGAATATCGTACTGCCCATAAAATATTCCTACCGCAAATAAAACCATAAGAGCAGATATTGAACTAACCACCATATATTTAAAACCTGCTTCTGCCGGTTCACCTAAATCAATTCCTCTGAAAGAAATTAGGGCAACAGATGCAATAGAAGCAATTTCCAGGAACACGAAGAAGTTAAACATATCACCGGTAAATTCCATTCCAAACATACCTACAGTTAAAAGCAATAATAGAGAATAATATTTATCAAGTCCACTATGCTGCTTCATAAAAACTAAAGAATAAACTGCTCCTACAAATGAAACCACTGCAGTAATCAAGCCCATAAATATTCCCATTGCGTCTATCTGGAACATAATCCTGATGGGAAATTTCAAACCTGAAGGCAAAGTCAAAGAAGGAGATGTTGCCCCAAAGACATAAGCCTGAGGACCAACTGTTAGTATTTTTACTGCTAATGTAATAGTTAAAATTAAACTTACACTTAAGGCAAGGGTGGTAAGAGTCCCGGTAGCTTTTTTATTTATCCGACCGATAAGCGGCACTAAAAAAGCTGCCAGTAGAGGTATTGCTACTATTAATATAGGAATATGGTTCGATAGATTCATCCTCTTAACCTCCTTACCTGGTCTGTATCCAAGGTCCCGTAGTGTTTATAAATCATCATGGCAACCGATAATATTAGGGCAGTAGTGGCGATACCTATAACTATACTGGTAAGAGTCAGTGCCTGAGGGGTTGGCAAGACCATTGCCTGTCCGGAGGGTGCCTGGGTATAAATTGGGGCAATTGCTCCTTTTCTATAACCTAAGGTAATTAAAAACAGATTTACACCATTTTCAATTAAAACAACACCGATTGCAATTTTGATTAAATTCTTCTTAAACATAAGAGTATAAATTCCTAATCCAATAAATATTACTACTGCAACATAAGGAAAATTGCCTATCATTTTATGATCTCTCCTTCTTCTTAGTAAATTCCGCCCCACTAGCCATAGTTAAAACAATAACCCCAAAAGCAGATAAAACTTCTAATCCAACGGCAATATTCATCAGAGGAATTACTCCTCCGGTATTCATATCACCCGGATTAACCCCGATCACGGCAGCATCACCGAACCAGCCCCCACTGTTGGCTAAAAAGTTATAAAAAAAGGTTATCCCTAATCCCGAAAAACCTAATACTATAAACAAGATTAAACCGAAGTTTTCAAAGAGTGAGAAAATGTCCTTTTTGAGAAATTTCCCGGAATTCAAACTACCATAAGATACCAATAATAAAGCGAAAGCTGAGCCTACTACAGCACCTCCTTGAAAGCCTCCTCCCGGAGTAAGATGACCGTGTGCTATTATATAAAAACCAAAAATAACAATAAAACCGTATACAAAATTAGTAACAGTCTTTACTATCCTGGACATCTCTTTCATTTCTTAACCCCCCTGAATAAAGCCACAATTCCCACTACTGCGGTAAAAAGGACTGTAGCTTCCCCTAGAGTATCAAAACCTCTATAGTCAAAGACGATGGAAGTTACTACATTGTTTGCCCCGGTCTCGCTCTGAGCATTTTCAATAAAGTAATCATCCATCTCGCTAAAAGTAGGTTCTCCAAATGTTCTCATGTTTATAGCGCTAACTATCAAGAAAGAAAAAAATATTATAAAGGCGATACCAAAAATTATTTTTTTCATTTTATCCCCCCCTATCTAGTCCCTCTAATAGCAAAAATAAATATGGCCATAGTCAATCCTGCTCCTATGGATGCTTCAGCTATGGCTACGTCAGGAGCATGCAAAATATAAAACTCTAATGCAAGAAGCAAACTGGCTACCGCCAACGCGACTACTGAGGGTAGTAATTTCCTAAAAAACACTGCTAAAAAGCTAGCAACTATCATCATTATTAAAGTAGAAATATGGAGTATCTCAACAAAGGAACTCATTTTAATTTAGCCTCCTTTAGTTCATCAATTACTGCTTGTTTGGGCATTATCCCACTACGGTGAGCTGCTCGGGCGATAGCATGTGCCCCCGTTGGATTGGTAATTACTAAACAGACTAATGCCACTATGGTATGAAGAGCAAGGACTCTGAATTTAGAATCTCCACAAGCATTCCACCGTGAAAAACTATAAGCGATAACTGCCAAAGAAGTAAAGATTGAACCAAAAGTAGTAGCTTTAGTTGCAGCATGAAGTCTGGTATAAACATCAGGAAATCTAAGAAGTCCTACTGAGCCTAAGCAATTAAAAAATACACCTATTCCTAAAAAAATATATAAAATGATTAACCATATTCCCATTACTTCTTGGCCTCCCCTTCTAAATATTTGGCTACATATAGAGTCCCAATATAAGATAACAAAGCATAAACAATAGCCACATCAATATAAATGACTTCTTCATAAGCTGCGCCTACGAGGATCATCCCGGCAACCACTAAAGTATTTATGGTATCCAAAGCGACTATTCTATCAGGAGTAGTTGGTCCGAGGATTAGTCTGATTAAAGATAGGAACATAAATAACAGCAATAATCCTCCGGGAATAATAAAAATTTTAAAAAATTCGTTCATTCTGCAATCCTCCTTATCCACTGAGGAAAATTAGAACAAATATGATGGGTGGTAGGCTTTAAGGTGGTAACATTTATCCAATGAATGTATAAATCATTATTTTTTTCATCAATATCAACACTGAGGGTTCCCGGGGTTAAAGTAATCGAATCTGCCAACAAAGTTATCCCCAAATCGGTCTTCAATCCCGGAGATATTTTTACTATACCAGGATTTATCTTCCCGGTAATTACTCGATAAGCTACATCGATATTAGCTTTAGCCATTGCCCAGAAAAATGGACCAATTAAATAAATCAAAAAAATAACCCACCTAAGCGGGTTCAACATTCTGTAAGTTCTTTTTTGAAATAATACCTTGTTGGCTATAAAGGCTACTATAAGTGAAAGTATAATTCCGGTAATAATTTCGAAAACACTCCATAGCCCCCATATTTTTCCCTGACTGGCCGTAAGAATTAGATAGGTAAGTATGCTAAGAAAAAAGGTTACAATAAAATCTATCATCATTTCCCCCTTTTAACTCAAATTAACAAGATAAAGTATAACATTTTTTTTTATTCAATTCAAAGTTTTTTTAAAATATTTTGAATATTTTATTCTATTTCAATATCTTCAATATACAAATCTTCGCCAGAAATTATATCTATATCTAAACTATCACATTTTGAACACTTAAAAATTTCTTTTTTAATCTTGAAAACTTCATTGCATTTTCGGCATTTTCCCAATAAGGGAGAAGACGTTATCTTCAAAGATGCTTTCTCCGCCATGGTGCCCTGGCTAAAATTATCGAAGGCAGCAAATTCTCCAACTTTTACTCTAATAAGAGTTATCGTATTAGCTTTACATTCTTTAGCTTTTTCTCCTAAATTGACCAATTCCCCGATTTACCAATTTACCAATTAATTAAATTGATAGTGAACAGTTGTTGTTACATAGTTAACCGGTTAATTTTAGTCAATAGTAAATAGCAATTCTTATTGCGTATCGAGTATCGCGTGAAGAAAACTAGGATTCAAGACTAGGTGCACTACGTACCGTACCCAAAGTAGGACAGGCGTCTCGCCTGTCTATTTCATACTATGAGCAACCACTATTTAGCTAAAAAGTTAAAGTGAAAAGTGAAAAACCGTAATTCAAAACTTGAAACTTGCAACTCGAAACCTGCAACTTCCTATCCGCTAAACGCTGTACGCTATACGCTAACATACGAGATACTGATCAACTAATCTAAAAAGAGGAAGTCATCTCTTCCTCTTTTTATTTAAATATTTATTGGTGCCGGGAGGGGGATTTGAACCCCCACAAGCAATAAGCTCACCAGCCCCTCAAGCTGGCGCGTCTACCAATTCCGCCATCCCGGCTAAATTTT
>NBMG01000106.1 GCA_002084865.1 Candidatus Atribacteria bacterium 4572_76 | reverse complement strand
TTAGTTCCACAAACAACTCTTGAATCACTTTTGCTTTTAAGCTGTTCTATTATATCCTTTGTTCCCTGAATTGTTCCCGGGTTAAAAAATTTACCAAATAATTCCTCTTTTATTTCCCTACCATATTTTAAAGAAAATCTTGCCCAAAATTCGTTACTGTCAATTTTTCCGTCCAGAAGTTTTCTATAATTTTCACCGGAATAAATGAAAAAATTTTCTTCGGTAATTCCCAAATAATCGCATATAACGGGAATATCATTAAAGTTGCAAGCCAAGACACCCCCCATATCAAAAATATAAAGTGCCTTCATAATCATTTTATTATCCTTTCCTTGATGAATATAGGGCTGCACCGCCCAGGAAAAATTGTTCTGAAAATCATCAGTTCGCTCGCCCCGTCTATCCTGGCTGCATCTAATATTTCATCAGGGAAAGTAATAAAATATTGTCTCATTAAAAACACGCCAAATGCGTTTACTAAAAACGGGGCTATTAACCCGGCATAAGAATCCTGAATTCCCAATTTGGTAGTCACCAGATAAAGGGGGATCATTATGGCCTCAAAAGGTATCATCATGGTTGCCATAATTATCATAAAGACCAAAGTTCTACCCTTAAAATGATATTTCGCTAAACCAAATCCTGCCAGAGCTGAGAAAATTACCGTAGTAGCAGCTACCACGGAAGCTACTATTAGGGAGTTAAAAATATTTCTGATATAGATAAAGCTTCCGTCATTACCCTTTATTCCCTGCCAATAGTTCTGCCAGTAGAAACCTTTCGGGATCCAACGATATGGCATTTTTAAAATATCATTTGCCGGCATTAAGGAGGCAGTAAACATAAATATGGTAGGAGCAAGAATAAATAGGGCTGCCAAAATGAGAAATACCCAGATAAATATATCTATTATTAAGGATTGTCGGTGAATTTTATTCCTTTTCCTTTGTAAAGTAGAACTCATAAAAAATATTCTCCTTAATAACTGATTTCATCAGCTCGGGAAGATTTAAATTGTAGCCAGGTAAATAATAGCATTATAACAAATAAAATAATACTCATAGCACTTGCCCTGCCAATCCGATGATCTCTTATAGCAGTATGAAAAATATTCAAAGTTATTACATTTATAGGAGCTAAAGGTGCTCCTCCTTGAGTAAATAAATACTGGGTGCTGAAGGTTTTTAGGCACTGAAGCATAGACATAATAGAAACTAAAATAGTAGTCGGCTTTAAAAGAGGGAGAGTGATATACCAAAAATTTTTCCAATCATTTGCCCCATCTATTTTAGCAGCTTCATAGATACTTTGAGGAATCGATGCCAGCCCCACAATAAAGATGATAGTGAAGTAACCCACATATTTCCAAAAATAAACCATCATGGTAGACATTTGAACCATTACTGAATTAGCCAGCCACTTGTGGTCAATACCGGGAGTGTTCATAATCATATTTGTCCATTGATTACCCAACCCCCGGGGGTCAAAGATAAGCAGCCAGATTACCGCAGCCACTACAGAGGATAAAACAGCGGGAGAGTAATATGCAATCAAAAGTTCCCAAAGTAAAAACCACCGTAGCTCTTATAGAGTTCCAGAAATCCGGAGATTTAAGAAGATAAATATAATTATCAAGCCCGATGAAATCAGGCGGTTTTAACGATAACAGTTTTTTCTTGAATAGACTTGTATAAAGGGCATTAAAAATCGGATAAAAACTAAAGATGGAAAAAAAGATAAGTGTGGGAGTAACGAATATCCATCCCCAGCGGGCTTTTTTCCGTTCAATACTATAAGTTGATATTCGTTTGCTCATTAAATACACTCCTCCTGTGATAAAAACAGGGCTAAGTTAAATAATAACCCAGCCCTGCGGTTTTAATTAAAAAATTATTACCCTTCGTCGAGTACTTCCTGTACTTTCCTCTTTAATGTTTTCAATGCATCTTCCGGTGAGACGCCGGCTAACATTACTGATTCTACTGCTTCTCTGATGTGAGACTGAATTTTTGCACTATTTTCCCCGTAATATACCACATGACCCTTGGCCATATCGTTGGTAAATACATCAGAATAAGGCATAGACTTATAGGTCTCTGAATTCATAAGTTTAACTGTAGGCTGGACAATATTGACTTTGGTCAGATATTCTTCAGGATGGCTGAGCATATAGGCAACAAATTTCCAAGCCATCTGTTGATTTTCTTTCGGTTTCTGCCCATTGACCATATAATAATGTCCATAGTAAGCGGCGGGGACGTCTTTCACTGCATCTTTAAATTTCGGGAAGGGAACGACCATCCATTCACCACTGTTGTAGAAATCAGGGTTGTCACTCTTGATCCTTCCCTGTTGGTAGAGACCGGTAAGGCACATACCTATATCATTATTATCCTTATTGAAAAGCTTTCGGGCATTGGTATAAGTCGGAGAACCGAGATTTCTTCCGTTAGGACCCCACTCCTGCATAAATTTTAAAAATTTTAGCCAGGCTTCATCATTAACGATAGCTGTTTTTCCGTCATCACTGATTAATTTCCCACCAAGCTGTTCAACCATGGGAACAGTAGAAACAAGATAATAAGGATATCTAAAATCAAATCCTCTTCTTTGAAGTATCTCTCCATCACGAATTCACCCCGGGAATATAAGCATCATAAACTGCTTGAAGGTTGGGATAACCGGCAGCCTTAAAGTCAACAGGAGCAAGCCGCTCATTTACTATGTAAGCATATTCATCTTCAATAGACATATTGAAGATATCCGGTCCCTGATTAGCAGCAAAAGCAGTGAGAATAAGTTCTTGAATTTTACCTGAACCGCTGGTAACTCTTTTGATGGTGACTCCCGGGTTTGCCTGCTCAAATTCGGTAATATATCTGTTCTCGATTTCGGTTCTATTCGGGTCTTCATGAGTCTATTGTAACTTTTTTCTTATTTCTTATTAACTAAATTCTTCCTTCACCTCCCTTCGCACTGTCAGAGGATGTTCATATCCGACCCGTCTTTTTTATGGGTTTGATGAATCAAACCCCTACCTTTTTATATTGAGGGCGTATGCAATACGCCCCTACTTTTCTGAGGTCGCTCGTAATGCCATTACGGACTGAAACTTCCTATATATTAGTATATTCAACATTACTTTACAAATTCCTGCATAAAATATTATAATTTTTTTAATTTTTTATAATCTCAAATCGGGAACCAACTTCAGGAAGTTTGGTTACCTCAATTCTTACCGGGAAGGCATCCTTTAATGATTCCAGATGAGTGATGACTAATATTTTATCAAAATCTTCACTTATAGATTGAATAGCCTGTACCAGATTATCTATTCCTTCTTCATCCTGAGTACCAAACCCCTCGTCCATTACCAGAGTCCTTAATTTAGTCCCTGCCCTCCTGGTCAGCAACTTGGATAGAGCTATCCTTAAAGAAAAATCTATCCTAAAAGCCTCTCCTCCGCTATACAACTCATAGTCCCGGATTCCCAATTCATCACTTATCTTGATATCCAGGGTCTCTTTTATCCCTCCGCTCTTTAAATCCCGTAAAGACTCGATAGAAATCTGGGTACCGTTATTGGTTAATTTAGCCAACAGGTCATTGGCTTCTTCTTCTATCTCCGGTAAGACATTTTCGATAATCAGAGCTTGAATTCCATTTTTCCCGAAAGCAACAATCAACTTCTCATAGATATTCTGTTCTTTTTTACTTTTTTCCAATTCTTTATCTATCTTTTTCTTCTCTTTTCCCAATTTAAGACACTGGTCGAATTTGCTCTGATACCCTCCCCTTTCTTCTAAAATTTTATCTTTAAGGGTCTGACCAGAATTTAATATCTGTTCCTCTTGAACTAATTTTTCTTTCAGGGAAGGAAGCTCTTTTAATTCTCCTCTTATTTTCTCCTTCTTTTTTTCCAAATCTTTTAAATATAATTCTTTCTGTTGATAATTTTCTTTTAATTCAGACAGTCCGTCCCTTAAAGAATTAATCTTTTTCTCTGCTTCTTCTAATTTTGCTTTTTCCAGAGGAGCATTACTTAACTCTTCAATCTTACGGTTAAGCTTACGATGTCTTTCTTCATCATAGCCAATATTTTTAATTTGCTCTTCAAGCTCTTTTAATCTTTTCTGTCCTTCCAGGGCGTAATCCTTCTCCCGGATAGTTTTTTCTATTTTTTTAATCTCCCCCTGTAAGCCAACCATCAATTTTGCGGCTTGTTTAGATTCTTCGTATTCAAAATGCGCCTTGCTTAACTTCTTCTGCCAGATATCTTTATCTTTTAATCTTTGATTAATCTCTCTCCATTTTTCCGCCAACCTGTCTCTCTGTTTGCTCGACTCCTCTGCCCCTTTTTTTAATTTCTCTATCCTTTTAAGATTTAAACCAATTTCTTTATTTATATTATCTTCAATCTTCCTCTTTCTCTCTGAATTTAATTTTGCCTCACATAAAGGACATTCTCCCTCCGGATTCTCTCTTAACAGACGCAGTTTTTCTTGATTATCTTTGTTATCCTTTTCTAATCTTTCTATCTGACCTTTAATGCTGTTTATTTTTATGTTAAGTTCGCTGCCCTTTTGCCGAATTTCCTCTCTCTGCTCTTCGAATAACTTTATCTCTTCCATCTTTTTTTCTAATTCCAAAATCTTAACTCTATTTTTTGTCCCCTGCTCGACCTTAACTTCTAAATCTTTATATCTGTCCTTTTTATTCCTGACTTCTACTTCCAAATCTGCCCTCTCGTTTTCTACCCTTCTCTGGGTAAGGACTTTTTCCTCTTCTATTTTTCTGATTTGCTGGAGCTTTCGGCTAAATTCATTGTTTTCGGCATTAAATTTCTGATAATTCTTAAAATCATTTAAAACTTTCTCTTTTTGGGAAATTATCCTCTGGCAATCTACAATTTCTTTTTTTCTTAATTCAATCTCTTTTTGCCCCCGCATAATTTCTTGCCTTTGCTGTTCTATTCGGCTTTCCAATTCGTCGCATTGTTCGCTTTTATGTTTTAGGATATTAATCGCCTCTTTTAATTTGCCTACTTTTACTTCTTCTGTCTTTATCTTTTGGGAAATTTCTTTATAACTTTCTGATAATTCCTTTATCTTCTCTTTATAGAAATCAAGATTGGCTGTTTCCTGATAGATATATTCCAATCTGCTCTCTTTGGTCATGATAATATTATTAATTTCTCTAAGATGGGACTTGGCCAGATTAGCCAGTTCATCATAACGGGAAAGACCTAAAATCTCAGATAAAATTTCCTTTCTTTCCCGGGCGCTCTTTCGGCTAAATTCATCTATTCGCCCCTGAAGGATGAAAGCAGAATTAATAAAGGTCTGATAATCTATCCTTAAAGTTTTGGTAATTTTTTCCTGGGTTTTTCGAATGGAAGAACCGGTGAGAGAAACATATTCATTATTTTCTTTTTGTTCGCGAACCTGAAATTCTAAACCAGAGCGGGAACTTTTCCCTGTAATAGAATAATCTCTGATAATTCGGTATCTATCTCCCTCCAAATCAAATACAAATTCCACCTGCATATCTTTCTGGCCTATCCGTAGAAGACTGCTATCAGCCTTTTTCTCCTGACTGGCTTTTCTTCCTTCTCCCCATACTGCCCAGGTTAAAGCATCCAGAAGGGCAGATTTCCCCTGACCATTATGACCCGAAAGACAGGCAATATGAAATTGGGTAAAATCAAGAGGAGGAACATCTTCACCATAACTTAAAAAATTTTTTAGGGCTAATTTTACCGGAATCAATTTTTAATCCTTTCTTTTTTATACATTCTC
>NBMG01000105.1 GCA_002084865.1 Candidatus Atribacteria bacterium 4572_76 | reverse complement strand
TGTCCTAATCGAATTAATTTGCATTTGGAGTTCGATAAAAATTACCGAAAAATATCAGAAGAAATTACCGGCGGCCACTTTATTTCCAAAGAAGAGTATCAATCCTAAACTTTTTGCAAAGGGTTAGGCTGTTTAGTTGCTTTTTTTATCAGAATAATAATACTTCCTCCTAATATCATTTCCAGACAAAGTGTCCTAATCGAATTAATTTGCATTTGGAGTTCGATAAAAATTACCGAAAAATATCAGAAGAAATTACCGGCGGCCACTTTATTTCCAAAGAAGAGTATCAATCATGAATTTTATAAAAATGTCTTATACAAACAAAAAAGATTGTGGATTTTCAAGATTACTCATAAATCCTCAATTGATTCTTGGTTGCTCATATTTATCATTTAAAAGTAAATGGCTTAAATATCAATTAGAATAAGCTAATCTGCTTACCAGAATAGGTTTTATTAATAGGATAAGAAAAATCAACAGCTAATGTCCTCAGATTATTCCATTTGTCAGTAAATTTAAGATAACTGTTCTTCTTACCAAAATCATATAATTTGCGTGTGATTTGTACATCCATTTCGCAATATGTCCTAAGCTTTCTCAAACTCTCCTTATCTCCACTTCTCCAGTACCGAACTGCATTAATTCCTGTATCAATTTTTGTTTCCTTTAGAGTACTGCGCGCAAGGTTATCAAGACTAAGTCTTCTCCCTAATGATTTACGTACCTTTTTCATAATATCAAAATGACTAAGTTCCGCTAAACAAAATAATGCATAAGGTTGAAGAGCTGGGACGTCAAATTTTAACGAGTTAAATCCAATAATCCTGTCAGCTTCTTTAAATATCTTCCACATATCAGTAAACTCATGTTCCCAGAAACTACGCATTTCGCCTTGAATCTCTTTTTGGTTACTATCTAATTCCCGTTTGTATACTGATACTACAGAAACACCAAGATCGCCAGGGTTATTGGTATTAATTTCACTAAATAGCTTTTTTGTTTCAACATCAAAAAATACTTCAATCACTAGAAAATTAACCTCCCCCAATTGTTAAACCTAAATTCTTCACTTGCTACTTTCTGGTCTAAATTTCTCAACTTTTTTCAAATAATAGATAAAAGTGGACTTTGCCCAAAACCTTCGGTAGAAAGTTTTTGTATTTCACATATAGAGTTTTGATGGTATAATACGCCCTTTGATAATGATTGGCTCTTCCTCGCCTAAAAAGCCAGTTACAATCAAATTAATTGCTTCATTTTCGGTTAGTCCCCTGCTCCTCAAATAATTTAGTGTTTCCTCTGAAATTTTACCCACTGATGCTTCATGAGTGAGTGAGGCGTCTTTATTCCTGTTTATGAGCTCAGGTATTGCTTGGACGCTTGAATTTTCAGACAATAATAGACCCATACAATCAACATGTCCTGTCCCAGCATCATTTGCAACCATCTGGCTACGAGCGACGATTTTAGATTCTTTGTCACCTATCATTCGCAGTCTCGATATGCCATTGGATTTTCTCCCGTTTAAAAAAGTAGAGTCATTCATATCAACTTTACCATTCTTAGCTAAAATAGTTATTATTAAATTCGAGGAAGAGTTTTCCTTTAAATAGGTATTATTCTCTGTTTTTAGTTTCATCGGAATCTCAAGACATTTATAGGTGTGAGATAATTTTGCCCCTTTCCCCAGAAAGAATTCTAAGCTTGATTCAACCCAGTCTCTTTTTCCCCAGCTGTGAAAATGCTTCAGCTTTAACTCGGAATTCTCCTTTAAGATAATCTTTGAATATCCTATGTGTTTTCCTTGTAGATTTTTTTTACTTGCGCTGCAGATGCTTTGTATCTTAACTTTCACATTTTTTTCTATAACCACTAAGTTTTCCGGTTTCTGAATAACTTTTGGTGAGGAGATGGTGATGCAGGTAGTCAAAGGATGTTCAATTGATTTTTTTACTCAGATAAAGTATCCCTCTTCTGGTTCCTTCTTAAAATAATCCCTGGTCCATAAATGTTCAAGAATATGAGCTATCTTATGTGCTTCGTTTTCGGTTCTGGTTTTCTTAAAATAATCTTCAAAGACAAGATGTTTTTTTTAAAATATCTCTGGTCCTTTCTTCCCCCTCTTCTGTCAAGGTAAAAAAATCTGTTGAGATTTAATTAATCCTTCTCTTTCAAGTTCTTCAATCGCTTCACAGATAAAAGAAAGGGAAACTTTAATTTTTTCTTTAAGAATCTCCAACGAAACCCTTCTTCTTTGTTCACCTAATATTCTTAAAATATCTTCTTTTACTATTTTTATAATATTAGATTTTTTATTCATATTACTTCCACATCTTTCAAGGCTGTAAAACAATCGAATCGAGTTATCTATCTCCGTCTATCTCATCCCATCCCCACGCCAGCCACCGGCATATCACAGTTGGGGCAGCGGCCGTTCGGTTGGACGCGGTTCTCCAGAATCCGGTAGCCGAGTCGTCGAATCAGTATCTGCCCGCACTTGTGACATACTGTATTGGCCTCACCAGGCACGTTACCTACATAAACATACCGCAATCCCGCTTCCAGTCCGATTTCCCGAGCTCGGTCCAGTGTCTCAATAGGCGTAGGGGGCACATCGGTCATCTTGTAATCCGGGAAGAAGCGGCTGATGTGCCAGGGCGTATCTACCCCTAACTCCTCGGCCACGAAATTCGCTGTGTCCTTCAGCTCTCCATCACCATCGTTAATACCGGGAATGACCAGAGTGGTCACCTCCAGCCAGAGGCGAGCCGTATCATAGGCGTACTCAAAGAAGATGGTCGGCTCGGTATAGGTGTAGGCAATGCTGCGGCAGTCAGCCTTTTGAGCTGCAGCAACAACCTGTTCGGTACTTGCCTCCTCCCCTATAATGAAACGTCTATCATGGACTATTTGGGAGATATCCCAGTTCTGACACCAATGACAACGGAAGTTACATCCTGAAGTGGCTATGGAATAGGCGGTTGAGCCAGGGTAAAAATGAAACAGTGGTTTCTTCTCCACTGGGTCCACATGCTGGATGATAGTATGTCCATAAACCAACGTGTAGAGAGTTCCGCCCCGGTTTTCCCGAACCTGACAGATACCCTTCTTGCCATCGGAGATAACGCAACGATGAGCACACAGATTGCAGCGCACCTTACCCTCTGCCAATTTTTCGTAAAGCATAGCCTCTTTCATGATATGCATCTCAGTTCTCTCCCTTATGATATTTCCTGAACCTTCTCAAGTAAAACTTGTGTTCTCAGGTATGATCAAAATGAGCATGTGAAATAAAAACTTTATCAATCGTAATTGAATCTATATTTAGCTTTTCCATATTACTGAGCAAATTTTTCCAATTAGTTCAAGTATCAAACAAAATTTTGGGAGTATTTTTAGCCTCTACCAAAACATAAAATCACCAATCAGACTGAATATCTTCTCTAAAAGTATTGATATCATAAATAATAATAACTTTCATAATCGTACTTCCTTTTTATTATATAACCTTTTACGGATAGAAGAAAACTTGCCAATAGCCAAATTTGGAAAATCTTTAATTTTCCTTTTATCCACTGTTATACGACCCGAAAAGTAAGCAAGTCACAAAAAATTAAACGTATCCAGTTTCTTGCCCTTCTTTTCCGCATTTATTTTCACATACCTTTGCCCTTTTTCTTCCAGCCAGTGAAAACAAGTCCGGTAAGTATAGGCCTTTTTCCTTTCTGAAAATCTTTTAAATCTAATTAATTCTAAGACAGCTATTCACTCTGAATTTCTTTTTCTGATATCCAAATTCTCTTCCCAATATAATTTTGAAAAATCTTCTTCTTTCATTCGCTGCAAAAATACCTTACCATCTAAATGGTCATTCTCATGTAAAACTACTCTGGTATGAAAGGGATGATTAATTTCTTCTATCTGTTCTTCCCCCTTAATATCTCTATATTTCAGCTTGACCCAACTCGATCTCTCCACCCGTCCATAAAGAGTAGCATAAAATATACTTAAACATCCTTCCAGATCACTATTAACTTCTGGAGATACAACTATAATTTCTGGGTTTAAGTAGGCACAGAGTCCGATCTTAGGTAATTGTGGATAATCTTTAGTTGGCATGATATTCACAACAAATACTCTCCGAGAAATTCCTATTTGAGGAGCAGCCAATCCAACTCCTCCATAATGCTCTAAGGTTTTCTTTAATGAATCTACTATTTCTCTTCCCTGATCAAAATCCTCTATTTTTTCTGATTTCTGAAAAAGTAATCTACCTCGGTTAAATCTTGCCAATACTCATCATCTAAACTTACATTATATTCTTTCTCTTCCACTTTCACTGTGAATTCTTGTTGATTTTTCTTTTCAACTTTAATCATTCTTTAATCCTTCCAAAAATCTAATATTTTACCTTACTCAGGTATACCCTCAAGGAGCTAATTTTTCTTAAGCACTTGAAGTTTTTCCAATGTTTTTACTAATAATCTCTTCTAAGACCGATGAGACTACCTTCATATCTAACTTGATAAAAGCCGCATCTCCGGAAATCTGGGAAAATTGATTAAATCGCTCTCTTAATTTAGTGCAAAGTTTCTCCTCAAGAAGATCTATCTCTTTTTCTGCATGCTCAAATATTTCCTCTACATATTTCTCACTAAAAACTCTTTCTTTCTGAAAAAATGGTTCTATCCAATCATGATTTAAGCTGTCTGTTTATTTAAGAATATTCTGGCATTCTTTTTTAGATATAAACTCTTTTAGGGTTTTAAAGCAATGGCATCAATTTCAATTAGAACACCTGGGGGGAATGCTTTTACAATACTGGTGGTTCGAGCAGGCGGTTCAACAGGAAAAAATTCTTGAAATACCTCATTCATTTCTTTAAAATCATTGATGTTTAAAAGAAAGGCACTAATTTTTAATATATCCTTAAGCCCTGCACCCTCTACTACTAAAATTTTCTCTATATTTTTAAACACCTGCCTGGTTTGTTTTTTGATATCCTGCTTTACAAATTTACCTGTTTTTGGGTCAACGGGAACTTGTCCGGATACAAAAATAAGTCCTCCACCAACCGTACCTTGAGAATACACTCCTAAAGGTTTGGGGCCCTCACCACTATATACTATTTTTTTCATTACCTTCTCCTTTTTTAATTAATTTTATTTATTTATAAACAGTTATGACTTTACTCTTTAAATTGATTATATTTCTTCTTTTAAAATTTGATTAAGCTTATCAAGGTCAATATTTCCCCCACTTAAAATAGCAACCACTTCTTTATCTTTCATATTCAATTGATTAGAAATGGCTGCAGCAACACCCACTGCTCCTGATGGTTCAACCAATAATTTTGCCCTCTCCAAGAGAAAAATAAGCGCCTTTTTTATCTCGTCCTCTGTAACCAAAACGACGTCATCTACATATTTACGCACTATATTAAATGGCTTGATACCAGGTTTTTTTAGCGCCAGGCCGTCAGCGATAGTATTTACATTTTCTTTTTCCGCTATACTATTTTGTTTAAGGGAAAGCCACATGGCATTGGCATTTTCCGGTTCTACCCCTATTATTTTCACCTTGCTATTCTTTGCCTTAATTGCCAGAGCAATACCTGAAATAAGTGCCCCTCCGCCAATAGGACAAAATATAACCTCGGTATCCGGTTTCTCTTTCATCACCTCTAAACCTATCGTTCCATGTCCGGCAATTAAATAATCATCCTCAAAAGGACTGAGTAAAGTAAGGTCTTCCGCTTTGGATATTTCCATCGATTTATTGATGACATCATTGGAATTTCTACCATATATAACAACTTCCGCTCCATATCCCCTGGTAGCATTTATCTTTGTTTGGGAAGCATTTTCCGCCATAACAATAACTGATCTAACCTTTAAAATTCGGGAAGCGTAAGCAACTGCCTGTGCCCAATTACCGGCAGAACAGGTTACTACTCCTTTTTTCTTCTGCTCATCCGTTAAATTAAAGATGACATTTATAGCTCCACCAAGCTTAAAAGAGCCGGTTACTTGAAGATTTTCAGGTTTTAAATAAATCTGATTCCCGGCCATTCGACTTAATGTTGCGGAATATGAATCTACACTGTTCATTTTATTATTATAGCTTATTATTTCATAAATATAAATTACTTTTCTAAATCATATTCAGCAGATGCACCTAATTCCCGGCCTACCGCCTGAACTATAGGGCTTAATTCTTTCATTAATTGGGCAAAGGTATCGATTTTTAAGGTCTGCGCTCCATCACTGAGTGAACTTTTGGGGTCAGGGTGAACTTCGATAAGTAGGCCGTCTGCTCCCACGGCTATGGCAGCCTTGGCCATCGGACTTACCAACCTCCATCTGCCGGTAGCGTGGCTGGGATCTACAATTATGGGCAAGTGACTCAACCTCTTTAATGCAGGGATTGAGCTTAAGTCCAAAGTATTACGGGTA
>NBMG01000104.1 GCA_002084865.1 Candidatus Atribacteria bacterium 4572_76 | reverse complement strand
CTGAGCATAATCAGTAATTCCTATTGTTCCCATACTGTCTTCTACCTTTAACCATTCGTCACTTTTGGTATAATATAAATTTTCTATAACTTTATTACTCATTTTTTACTTTTCTCCTTTTACTTTATTGTTTAGTTAGATTAAACTTGTTAGAATATTAAATTTTCAATAGATTATAAAGCGTAAAGCTAAAAGCGCAAAGTGCAAGACTATAACTCAAAGCTAAAAACTAAGAAAAAAGTTTTGAATTTTAAATTATGCTTATTCGTTTTTCGCTTTAAATTTTTAGTTTTAACAATTAACTATTTAAATACCACCTCCTTGAGATAACTGTTAAAACAGTCCCACTGTATTTCCTTCCTCATCAATATCTACTTTAGTAGATGCCGGTATTGAAGGTAATCCCGGCATAGTCATCATCGTACCCAAAAGGGGATAGAGGAATCCTGCTCCTACTGATGCCCGGACATCCCGGACGGGTATGCGGAAATTACGAGGTGGTAGCTTCCACTACTGCTTCGGCTAATTCGATTCCTCCTTCTCCTCCTTTAGCCCAGACTTCATGGGTAACGGCAGCAGTTGCTCCGGCAGCCAAAGCCTTTTCTTTAATCAGATTGATCTCAGCCGGAGTATCAGTGGGGAAGCGATTGATAACTACTATGGGAGGAACTCCGTGTAAAAGGACATTTTCTATATGTTTCTCTAAATTTTCACAACCTTTAGCTACTGAGTCTAAGTCTTCTCGGGCTAATGTTTCCTGGTCCAAGGGTTTTCCAGCAACTACTTTTATGGCCCCGCCGTGCATCTTTAAGGCTCTAATAGTACATACTACTACTGCTGAATCTACTTTTAATCCGCTGGTACGGCATTTTATGTTACACATCTTCTCAAAACCCATATCGGCCCCGAAGCCGGATTCGGTTACTACATAATCGGCTAATTTACAGGCAATCAGATCAGCAAGAACTGAATTGTTCCCATGGGCGATGTTGGCAAAAGGACCACAATGCATCAAGCAGGGACCGTGTTCTAAAGTCTGGATGAGGTTAGGCTTCAGGGCATCTTTCAGGAGAACAGTCATAGCTCCGGCAGCTTTTAGGTCTTCAGCGGTTACCGGCTTGCCATCAGTGGTATAGGCTACGGTCATCCGACCCAACCTTTCTCGTAAGTCAAAGATATCGGTAGCCAAAGAGAGGATAGCCATAACTTCTGAGGCCACCGTGATATCATAACCGGTCTCCCGGGGGATGCCGTTAACTTTACCCCCTAAGCCGATAATGATGTGGCGGAGGGCTCGGTCAGAGATATCAACCACCCGGTTAATATTGATATTATGGATGTCTATCCCCAATTTGTTACCCTTTTGTAGATGAGTATCTAACATAGCACAGAGCAGGTTATTGGCTGCTCCCACTGCATGAATATCTCCGGTAAAGTGAAGGTTTAAGTCTTCCATGGGGACTACCTGAGCATACCCTCCTCCTGCTGCTCCTCCTTTAATCCCGAAGACCGGACCCATCGAGGGTTCTCGCAGGGTATTTATTACTTTCTTTCCAATCTTAGCCAGACCCTGGCCTAATCCGATGGAAGTTACAGTCTTACCTTCACCCAACGGAGTAGGGGTAACGGCAGTTACTACAATGTATTTGCCTTGAGGTCTATCCTTGAGTCTCTTTAAGATATCGGGAGAGACCTTGGCTTTGTATTTTCCGTAGAGGTCTAATTCATCTTCTCTTATCCCGATAGATGCAGCAATTTCAGTAATCGGTTTTAACTTAGCTTCTTGAGCTATTTGTAGATCTGATTTCATTTGGTTGCCTCCTTATTTTTATTTTCATAATTTAATAGTTATAATTATGTTGTGAGGGTACAATGAATTGTGCCCTCACCATTTTATTACCTAATATCTCTTGTGGGCACGATGCATCATGCCCCTACAGAAGATTGAATTACATCGTGCCCTTACATTGCCATTTTGTTTATATTATGAGTTAAAATCGTTTTATTTTAAAAATAAAAAAAGACAGTATAGGAGAATCTATAATATTTTCCTACTCTGTCTTTTTACCTGAGAGATTTTTTCCAGCATGGGAAATTGCCCCTTCGGTGTTTATTGAAAAAACTTTCCAGAGTTCTGTCCAGTAAGGGTCCTTTTGCCTGAGAGTTTAAATGCATTACGCATCGTACACCTTCGGCTCCTTTTCTAAAGAAGAAAAGATTTCTCCCCCTACTTTCATACAGGTTACCGTATTTAATTAGGAGAATTTTTTTGTTGGTATTATTTTTTAATTTTCTATCATAAATTATAATATAAACATTCTTTAAAATATATATACTACATCTATTTATAAAAATCCTTCTTTTTTTTAAAAATAATTTAAAAATTTTAAATAAATATGGTTACTGATTAAAGATATGTTATAATTGTAACTGTGAATAATATAATAGTATAGGAATTTCCTTTTTACGTAAGCCCTTATTAGCATATAGTAAAAACGAAAAACGAAAAGTGTAAAACTATATTCGTATCTCGTATCTCGTGAATCGTATCTCGCATATAATACAGTAATAAGTAATATGTAATGAGTAATAAGATTAAATTTCTGAAATTATGAAAACAGGTACTTATTACATGTTACACATTACTTCACTTGTTATTTTGTTAGATACTCGCGAAAGCGGGGGAAGCAATCCCTTGATTTGTAAGGACTTGAGATTGCTTCGCTATCGATCGCAATGACAAATTATTGTAACCCTTTTTTGTATCTTTTCCTCTCTTTCTTAACTCGATACTCGATACTATATACTCGATACTTTTATGGTTTTTTGCTTTGCGTTTTTAGTTTATCAATTTATCCTATACGCTAGAATATTAACTAACGATTAATTTAAATTTGTGTAAGTGGATTATTAAAATACTATTAGAGTGTATTATTGAAATTTAAAAACAATAAATTGGAGGGATTTGTTTGAAAAAGGGGGAAAAGAGAGATTATATCGCTATCTTGGATTTTGGTTCACAATATACTCAGTTGATTGCCCGTAGGGTAAGGGAAGCTAAGGTTTATTCGGAGATACTTCCTTATTCTGTTGATTTGGAAAGAGTACAAGAGGAGCCACCCAAAGGGATTATCCTCTCCGGAGGACCAGCAAGCGTATATGAAGAACAAGCACCGGTATGCGATAAAAAGGTATTTGAATTAGGTATACCTATATTAGGAATTTGTTATGGCGCTCAACTGATTGCCCAATTTTCAGGAGGGAAAGTGATGAAAACATCTCAGGCAGAATATGGCAGAATCAATGTTGTTTTGGATAGTCGAGAAGATATTTTTTATGGGATTCCTGTCAACACTACTTGTTGGATGAGCCACCAGGATTTAATAGAGAATATTCCTCCGAATTTTGAAGTTATTGCCCAAAGTGAAAATACCAAAGTTGCCGCCATGTTAAATAGAGAAAAGAAAATTTATGGAATCCAATTTCACCCTGAAGTCACACATACGCCTTTAGGAAAAGAGATATTTAAAAACTTCCTTTATAAGATATGCCAGTGCAAGCCTAGTTGGAATTTACAATCTTTTATACAGCAATCCGTAGAGGAGATTAAAGAAAAAGTTGGAAAAGGTAAAGTGGTAGCTGGAGTAAGCGGAGGAATAGATTCACTGGTAGCAGCTGTATTGACCCACAAGGCTATTGGTGATCAATTACACTGTATCTTTATAAATAATGGACTATTAAGAAAGGGAGAAGCAGAAGAAGTACAGAAAAGATTTAAAGATAATTTTAAAATAAAGTTAACCTATATTGATGCTTCTGAGAGATTTTTAGAGAAATTAAAAGGGGTAAGCGACCCTGAAGCAAAGAGAAAGATTGTTGGGGAAGAATTTATACGAGTGTTTGAGGAGAAGGCAAAAGTTATCGGTAAAGTAGAATATTTATTACAAGGGACTCTCTACCCCGATGTGATAGAGAGCATTTCTTTAGAAGGCCCTTCTTCAATGATTAAATCTCATCACAATGTAGGTGGATTGCCTGATGAAATGCAACTCAAAGTCATTGAGCCCTTAAAATATTTGTTTAAGGATGAAGTGAGAAAAGTAGCAAAAAAGCTAAAATTTCCCGAAGAAGTAATATGGAGACAACCCTTCCCTGGACCAGGGTTATCTATCAGAATAATTGGTTCTGTAGAAAAAAAAGAGTTAGATATTTTAAGAGAAGCAGATGAGATAATTAAGCAGGAAGTAAAAAAGAGTGCATTATATAAAAAAGTCTGGCAATCTTTTGGGATCCTACTACCGATAAAGACGGTAGGGGTAATGGGAGATCTTCGAACCTATGAGTTTGTTCTCGCTTTAAGGATTGTAAACAGTAGTGATGGTATGACTGCTGATTGGGCTAAAATACCATATAGGATGTTGGGGAAAATATCTAACAGAGTCATCAATGAAGTCAAAGGTATAAATCGGGTAGTCTATGATATAAGTTCAAAGCCGCCAGCAACGATAGAATGGGAATGAAAACAGTATCGAGTATATAGTATCGAGTATCGCGTGAAATAGAAATAAAAAGATTTAGGGGCAGACCTCGTGTCTGCCCGTAATGAGTAAGGAACCAAAGGGTTATGAGCGTTTAGCGTAGAGCGTATAGTTAGGAAAGAGGGAGCCAGACTTTAGGAAACAAAAGCCTAATTTGTATCTCGTATCTCGTGAAGAAAATAGAATCCAGAAGAAGTAGAGGCGTATTGCATACGCCCTTTACAAAATAAATAATGAAAACAATCGTATAGAAATAAAAGTAGGGGCTTGATTTATCAAGCCCGCAAAACTCGGGTCGGATGAATCCGACTCCTACATTAAAAGCAATAGTTTATACAAAAAAGTTTTGAATTTTGAATTATGGTTTTGTGTTTTTCGCTTTAGGCTTTTCGCTTGATGTGGTAAGAAGTGTAAATAATAAATAAATTAGAACATCTAAAAATTATGAAAGGATGATGGGTAAAAATAAATGTCTACATTAGTAGTAGTTGGTTCTCAATGGGGAGACGAAGGGAAAGGTAAAATAACCGATTTGCTTTCTGAGGAAGCAGACATTATTGTTAGATAAAAAGAGGCATTGGTCCAGCCTATGCGGATAAAATAACTCGCACCGGGATAAGAATGATTGATTTGATCGATGAAAAGCTTTTACCTAAAAAATTGGAGAATAATCTAAACGAAAAAGATGCTATTTTTGGAAAATTATACGGGCTTAAAATATCTAATCAGGAAAAGAAGGACATTTTAAAAAAATATAGGGAATATGGTCAATTGTTAAAAAAATATGTTACAGATGTTTCCTTATATCTTAATCAGGCAATTAATGAAGAAAAAGATATATTATTTGAAGGGGCTCAAGGGACTCTCCTGGATATTGACCACGGGACTTTTCCTTATGTAACTTCCTCTAATCCGATAGCCGGTGGGGCTTGTATCGGAACAGGTGTAGGACCTACTAAAATAGACAGGGTTATGGGAATAACCAAAGCCTATACTACCCGAGTAGGAAGAGGTCCTTTCCCCACGGAAATGCAGGGGGAATTGGAAGAATCTACTCGTCAAAAGGGAGGAGAATTTGGAGCAACTACCGGAAGGCCTCGAAGATGTGGTTGGTTCGATGCGGTATTAGTAAACTATGCAGTCAGAATAAACGGGATGGATAGTATGGTTCTAACCAAGATAGATGTCCTAAGTGATTTTGACAAGATCAAAATATGTACTTCTTATAAATATCACGGAGAAACGATAAAAGAGTTTCCGGTTAATTTAGAGATATTAGAGAACTGTATCCCGGTATACGAAGAAATGGAAGGGTGGAAAGGGGATATTTCTCAGATAACTAAATATGAAGACCTTCCACAGCAATTAAAGGAATATATTAACCGAATAGAAGAATTGGTAAAAACTAAAGTAGCTATAGTATCTGTCGGTCCCAAGAGAAACCAAACTATTGTTAGAGAAAAAGTATTTAAATGAAGCAATTCACCGATTAGCCAATTCACCAATTCACCAATTAGAAAATTAGGAAAGAAAATGCGAAGAAATTAATTTAAAATAAATTATTCATTATTGAAGAAGTTGTAGGGGTAGACCTTGTGTCTGCCCACAATAAGAGAAAATACAAAATGCAATGTATAAATGTGTAAATAAAGAAATACAAGATAATTTATTAACCAATTAGCCAATTAGGAAAGAAAAATACAAAGAGATTGATTGGCTGATTGCTCAGCTAACCATTAACTGAATTATTTGGTTTTAACTTTAGCCATTAACCGGCTAACTAATAATTAACGAATTGGTAAATTAATCTTATTCTTAATTGGTAAATTGGTCAATTGGTAAATTGGTAAATTAATAAAGAGGTGATAACAATGATTGATAGATATTCCTTCCCGGCCATGAAAAATATCTGGGAAGAGAAAAATAAATATAAAACCTGGTTAAAAGTAGAGCTTTTAGCCTGTGAAGCTTTATTCGAATTGGGAAAGATAGACCAAGAGGCTATTGAAAATATCAGAAAAAATGCCAGGTATTCTATGGACCGAATTCGGGAAATAGAAAAAGTGACCCGGCATGATGTATTAGCTTTTACCACTGCTGTGGGGGAAAATTTAGGAGAGTATTCCCGCTATTTCCATCAAGGACTAACCTCTTCTGATATATTAGATACCTCTTTAGCCTTGATGTTAAAACAGTCTGCTAAAATAATTATAGAAGATATTGAAAATTTAATAAAAGCATTAAAGGAAAAGGCATTAGAGCACAAATATACTCTGATGGTAGGAAGGACGCATGGCGTTCATGCCGAACCGATTACCTTTGGCTTTAAAATGGCTTTATGGTTCTCCGAAATGCAGAGAAATTTGGAAAGGATGAAGAGGGCGCAGGAAGAAATAAGTTATGGTAAAATATCGGGGGCAGTAGGTACCTTTGCCCACATTGACCTCTATGTTGAGGAATATGTTTGTGCGAAATTAAATTTAGAACCGGCTAAGATTTCTAATCAAATTATTCAATTAGAGCTAATGCCGTGACTGCTCTGGAAAATATAAACCTATGGCACGAGAGAGACATTTCTCATTCCTCCGCAGAACGGATTATTATTCCCGATAGCAATATTTTAATCGATTATATGTTACAAAAATTTACTAATCTTATTTCTAATTTAAATGTATATCCCCAGCGAATGAAAGATAATTTGGAAAAAACCAAAGGTCTGATATTTTCTCAAAAGATAATGTTAGACCTTACCAAAAAGGGTCTTTCCCGAGAGGAAGCCTATAGAATAGTGCAGGGAATTTCTATGCGGGTTTGGCAGGGTCAAACCGAGTTTAGAGAACTTTTATTAGAAGACCCGGAAGTAGGTCAATATTTAACAAGTTCAGAGAT
>NBMG01000103.1 GCA_002084865.1 Candidatus Atribacteria bacterium 4572_76 | reverse complement strand
GTTGTGTTACTTGACGTTCATCACTACTCAGGCTATCTTGAAAGACTATTTGGTTCTTATAGAAGAAAATGGCAAGAGTGCTTATTGCTAATCGTGGGGAAATTGCTATCCGAATAATGAAGGCCTGTCAGGCCTTAAACTTGGATTTTGTTATAGTGTATACTGAAGAAGATAAACACTCTTTACATGTTAAGCTAGGATTGCAGCAAGGAGGTAAAGATAAAGTTTATCGGATTGCCAGTTATACTGATCCTAATGAAATCTTAGAAATTGCTGATTATACTAAATGTGATGCCATTCATCCTGGTTATGGCTTTTTGGCAGAAAATTATCGATTTGCTCGCCGCGTAACCATTAGACAACGCCCCTTGATATTTATTGGTCCTCGTTGGGAGGTAATTAGAGAGCTAGGGAATAAAATCAATACTAAAGCACTTTCCACTAAGCTTAATATTCCTGTAATTCCTGGGTCTGACAAGCCTATTTATAACGAAATTGAAGCAGAAAATATAGGCATTGAGCTTTTTCATCAACAGTGGGAGGAAGGTATCAAGAATCCAGCAATTCTAGTGAAAGCCTCCAGTGGTGGGGGTGGCATGGGAATTGAGGAAGTAAGACATTTAGGGGAAATAAGAAGGGTTTATCGTCAGGTAAAAAGATATGCTAAACGACAATTTGGGGATGAATGGGTTCTTTTAGAAAAAAAATTTCCGGTATTCAATCATATTGAAGTTCAATTAGTTTGCAGTCAACATGGGGAAAGAGTACACTATAGTACCAGAAATTGTACCATCCAAAGTATATCTAGACAAAAACGTATTGAAGTGGCACCTGCTTTTGACCCCAACTACTCCTATGATTTTAACCCTAAAGAGATAGAAAAGAAAATCATTCATTATTCTTTGAAAATAGCAAATTATTTAGATTATGATAATGTGGGCACCTGGGAATGGATTGTTACCCCAGAAGGTAAAGTGTATTTACTGGAGGTCAATCCCAGGATTCAAGTAGAAAGTGGTGTTTCGGGTCTAATTGCTCAAATAAAAAAACAGCCTCGGGGAGTGGATTTAATTAAAGAGCAAATAAGACTTGCTTTAGGAGAGCGGTTGAAATATAAACAAAAACACTTAAATTTTAATGGTGTCAGTATTGAATTTCGCCTAGTAGCGGAAGATACCAAACATGGCTTTAAACCCTGGAGTGGAACTATTAATCACCTTCACTTACCCCAATATGAGTGGTTGCAAGTCCATACTCATGTGCCCCAAGACAATCCATATTCTATTCCCACTGATTACGATCCGAATTTAGCTTTGGCCCTTATATGGGGAAAGGATATAGAAGAAGCCAAACAACGGGGAGAGCGTTTTTTAAATGAGTTAGAAATTGATGGAGAAAATAGTAAGGGAGAAAAAATCGTTACTAACATTGAATTTTTAAAAGAAAAATTAAATCAAATCCAGAGATTTGTTTGATGCTAGTCCTAGAAAAAAAGTTAGATGTTTTAAAAAAAAGGATAATTTATCTCTCTGATATTAAAGGAGAAATCTTTGGAGAGAGACTTCAAACTTTGGGAAATTGGCTAAATAATATTTCAGAGCGCATTTATGAAGTTTGTGAAGAAGAACTAGCGGAGCAGTTGGAGAAAATAGCCACTCAGATTTCTTTCTACGAAAGAGAGGCTGAGCAAAAACTTATTCCTTTGGATTATGTGCATATTGTTCGTCACCCATTTCGGATGACCTTAAAGGATATTTTGGAAAATGTATATGATGACTATGTGGAATTAGGAGGAGAAGAAGAATATAATATCGACCCTGCTGTAATTGCTGCCCGTGCTACTATAACCCGTCGCATAGGAAAAAGGGTTTACACTCACCAGGTGATGGTTATTGGTCATGAAAAGGGGCATGGTGAAGAATTTAGAAATGGCGGAAGTGCAAAACCTTGGGGGAATGAAAAGGCTTTAAGATTCATGCAAGTGGCAGAGACGGAAGGTATTCCTATCCATAGTTATATTTTTACTCCAGGTGCTTATCCTATAGAAGATTATCCTGGGGCAGCTCAACAGATTGCTCGTAATCTATATACCATGGCGGGGCTAAGGGTACCCATTATTTCTTTTATTTCTGAAGGTGGCTCAGGAGGAGCAGAGGCTATTGGTTTAGCTGACTTGCGGTTAATGTTTTCACATGGTTATTATTCTGTGATTTCACCAGAAGGTGCAGCTGCTATAGAAGGTAAAGTAAAGGAAGGGGAAAAAGTTCCTCTTGATTTAGTCCACTTTTGTGCTCAACAACTCAAGATTACTGCTGTAGAGAATCTCAAATTAGGTACCATTGATGGCATTATTCAAGAACCTCCTTTAGGAGCAAGAAGCGATGATTATGAGTTTTTCAATCTTCTAAAACAAGAAATAATCAGGGCTACAGATGAAGTTTGCCTTTCAGTAAAAAGTTTAAGTAAATTAAGGGCACATCATCTTAAAAAAAATGGGCTAAAGGATACTACCAATATTTATGTAGATTGGGGACTTGATAGTAAAGAAATTGAGAGGCTTTTGCAAAAACGAACCTTGAAATATAAAAATTTGACTAAAAATTTTTATGCTGACCTCCGTGGCTTTTGGCGAAAAAACATAGATGAAATAGAGCTAAAATGGTTAAAAATTAAGACATTTCTTTTTTTAGATGCCTTAAAACGTCCTCAAAGACGCCTCCAACGCTTGATAGGAGATGTCAAAGCAGAACTCCAGGTGATTTCAAATCATATAATGGCTCCTTTTTTAAAGTTTAAGGGAAAGATTTTACCAAAGAAGGAAAAAAGGATATCGGTATGGCTGTTATGATATCTGGGTGCCTGATTTGTATGGAGAGTTGTGCGGTATCTGCCCTAATTGTGGTCACCATTTTCCTTTAGAATATCAATGGTATATGAATTGCTTGTTTGACAAAAATTCGGTAAAAGAATTTTATAGCGAAATTGCTTCTATAAATCCTATCAATTATCAGGGTTTTGATGAAAAATTAGAAAAAACTAGGGAAAAAACAGGGCGTTATAGTGCGCTTATTTCCTTTGATGCTAAGGTAATGGGTATTTCTTTAGTAGTAGTTATGCTTTATAGCGATTTTAGAAATGGGACAGTAGGAGCAGCCGAGGGGGAAAAATTTATATTGGCATGTGAGAGGGCTAAATTGTTACGCCGTCCTTTACTTGCTTATGTTCATGGAACAGCTGGCATCCGGATCCATGAAGGCACAGTTGGAGTAGTCCAAATGCCAAAGTGTACCATCGCCGTAAGGGAATATATTAAAGCTGGAGGACTCTATATTGTGGTTTATGATAACAATTCTTATGCTGGTCCTGTAGCCAGTTTTTTAGGCTGTGCACCCTATCAATTTGCCATTCGTTCTTCTCGTATTGGTTTTGCTGGCCCCAGAGTCATTCGTGAAACTACTAATCAAGAAGTTCCTCCAGATTATCATGCTGCTAAGAATGCCTTAAAACGCGGCCATATCCAGGGCATCTGGGATAGAAGAGAATTTAGAAAAAATTTGTATATGGCCTTACTTACTATGGGAGGGAAACATCTTTATTACCGTTAAAAATGGACGATATAGACAAAATTATTGCTGAATATAAACAAACTCCTTTTGAGATATATGATGTTTTCACCCCGCATACAGGTATGGTTTCACTTATGGTTAAAAAAGGGGAAAAAGTGAATTCAGGGAAAAAGGGAACTTTAATCTATACTATCTTGCGACAAGGCAATTTAAAAAACATTTATGCCCCCATTGATGGGGAAGTTGTAGAGATACTAGAAAAAGTGGATAGGCAGTTTGTTGAGGCCAAAACCAAAATTATGTCTATCAAACACACCCTTAGTAAAGAAGAGGTGGTTAATAAAGTCTTGGAGAGATTTTTGTATATCTTTAAGGCTCCTGAAACGGCCCGATATCACTTCACTCAGGAACTAAATAAAAAAATTGAGCAGAAAGGCCTTCAGGGAATCATTATCAATCCTGGAGAGGAAATTTTAATTATGTCCAGAATGAAAAGGGATATCCCTCTTATTTATGAAGGGGAACCTGGAATTATTTATGCTGTTTATTTCAAATCAAATGTTACTATTATGCAGGGAATGCCTCTTTTGGGAATTTGTCCACCAGGACAGGTGGAGTTTATATCTAAATTAGTAAGAAAAATCCAGTTAGAATGGGAGAAAGATAGGACTTGATAAATGGTGGAAGGCGGGACGTGGGTTTTAATCTCGTGGAAAAACCAAAAATTTGTCATTAAATAAGCAAAAATTGTCAACATTGTTTAACATTTTTTTAAAAACCCACCTTTTAAAATGGATTTAATGTGGCATAAAATTTGCAGTTACTAAAAACTGCCAAGTCTATTAAAATATGGAAGGTTTAATTCGGGATAGGGAAAGAGAAATAATCCTAAAAAATATGGTGCAGAAACTGAAAAAACAAGAGTTTGAACAAAGATGTGCAAGAGAAAAGGGAGCAGAAACGGTCTGGCGCCGAGGTGAAATAATGGGCGCACATCTCTGGTGTTACCATTTTGTTCCTCGAACTATGGAACTAGCCAAAAGGTATATTGAAAATTGTTATTTTTTGAGACAAACGCCCTATTCTGGTGCAGTATTTATTGCCCAAACACTAAACCAGGCCCAAGGAAGATATGCCAGAAAATGGTATGCTCTTTCAGGAGGATTATGGTTTAGCTTTATTCTCTACCCAGAGGTAGAATCACCATATATTCACCTTTATCCTCTTGTCTTAGGTATAGCTTGTTGTGAGGCCTTACGGGAGATAGGGATTAATGTTTATATTAAATGGGTCAATGATTTGGTATTTAATAGACATAAAGTGGGAGGAATTTTAGGTGAAACATACCTTTCTTCCCAGAAAGAAGCATATCTTATTTTTGGCATTGGTATTAATGTTAATAATACTCTCCCATCCACATTGGACATACCTGCTATTTCTTTGAAGGAGATTATAGGAAAGGAATTAAATATAGATTTACTTTTTTCCTTGATCTTGATAAAATTGATTTGGTATATTGGATTAGTTCATGAAGCAGAAGTGAAAAAAGAAACCCACAAAATTATTGATGTATGGCTTAAATATACCAATATTTTAGGTCAAAAGATGTATTATGCTGAGGATTTAAAA
>NBMG01000102.1 GCA_002084865.1 Candidatus Atribacteria bacterium 4572_76 | reverse complement strand
CTGTATCCACACCCTCTAAATCAGGTAATAGCAAACCTTTTTTGTAACCACTACTAACAATTACTCCATATTTCTTAGGGTCAAGCTGAGAAGTATCCTTAACTTCTTCCGGAGCAGACAAGACATCCACTGAAATAGACAAGTCTTCTAATTCAAAAACTGTTACGGGAGAAAAACGAGGGTCATCAATAGCAGCACTAATAGCATTCTTTATAATCTCCTGGGCTATATTTTCCTGAGTGGGCATAAAAGTTCCGATGCACCCCCTCAAATCACCGAATTTTTTAAGAGAAACAAATACCCCTGCCTTTTGATTAATCATTTCTTCTGGCAAATCTTTTGGAGGAGTAATTATTTTCCCCTGTTTTACATAATTTTCAATCGTCTCTCGCGCTAATCTAACATAAGCACTTTCTTCATTCTTTTTCATATTTATAACCACCTTTACATAAATTCACCAATTCATCAATTCACCAATTGACCGATTAATTAATTCACCGATCCACCAATTTACCGATTAACCGATTTACTAATTCTCCAATTAAATTAGTTAGCTGGTTAGTTGGTTACTTAGTTAATTAGTTTAAAATACAAGATAAAACTAAAAGCGAAAAACCATAATTCAAAACTTAAAACTTTTTCGTATTTTAAATAAAATATTTTTTTAATGTAGGGGTCGGATTTATCCGACCCGAGTTTTTCGGGCCCTGTGTAGTAGCAAAGATTACTACACAGGGCGGGCTTGATAAATCAAGCCCCTACATCTGTCATTCCCATAAAACTTGTAATTCTAACATATCCTGGGTAACTGTTCTCCGGTTAACATATCGACTATTCTTTTTCCACCAATGGTAGTATTAAGATAAACTTTTCCCTCTGATTTTTTTACCACCCTGCCGATGATTTTTGATTCTTTTCCGTATTTGTTCTTTTTCATCTTTTTTAGCATATTGGGGGCAATTTCTGAGGGAATAAAAGCCACTAATTTGCCTTCGTTAGCGAGGTACAAGGGGTCATAACCTAATATTTCGCAAGCTGCCCTTACCTCTTCTTGAATAGGGATATCGCTTTCATTTATCTCTATATCCACCTTTGAAGACAGGGCTATTTCATTTAAGGAGGTAGACAGGCCTCCCCGTGTAGGATCTCTTAGGACATGGATATCTTTGCTCACTTCTAACATATCTGCCACTAAAGAAGAAAGAGGAGCGGTATCACTTTTTATCTCTGTTTCGAATTTCAAGCCCTCTCTTTCCGATAAAACCGCAATTCCATGGCTGCCTATAGGACCATTTATCATAACTACATCCCCGACTTTAGCATTACTTCCGGAAATATTTACTCCTTCTTTTACTATTCCCACACCCGAGGTATTGATAAATATTTTATCCGCAGCTCCTTTATTCACTACTTTAGTATCACCGGTAACAATATCTACCTTAGCGATTGCTGAAGCCGCCCTCATACTTGAAACTATTTTTTCTAATAAGTTTAAAGAAAATCCTTCTTCAATAATGAAAGAACAACTTAGATATAGAGGAGTTGCCCCACACATAGCTAAATCATTGACTGTACCGTAAACTGCCAGCTCCCCAATATTCCCTCCTTTAAAAAATAAAGGATCTACCGTATAAGAATCAGTAGTATAGGCTAATTTTAATCCTTCAATATTTAATACCGCCCCATCATCAAGTCTTTTTAAATAAGGATTATTAAAATTAGATAAAAACAATTTTTTTATCAGATTAAAAGATAATTTACCTCCACTACCATGACTCAGCAATATTCTATCTTCTTTCATCACTTTTCCCTTTCATATTTAGTCGCTTCCAATTACTTTTTCTTACTTTTTATTAATTAAATTTACTTTAATCTTTTGTAGGGGCAGACCTTGTGTCTGCCCTTGATTTATACTAACTATAAATTTACTATTCTATTACTAAGAATTTATCTCTTTCCAAAAATCTTCCTCTTTCTTATCCATTTTACCCTGAGGATTTTCCTTGTCAAATTCCCATCGAATAGGATTATTAACAATATATTCTCTTATTGTTACGGGCAGACACAAGGTCTGCCCCTACTATATTTATGCATAAAATTGCATGTATGTGATTTGGCATTATTACAAATTCATCTAATTTTAGGGAAAGAAATCTATCAGGCAAGCTACTCCAAACAGATCGAATCATCATCTGCACATCTTTAATTTTTAACAACATTTTCTGTTTATGAATACATATGGTTATAAAATATGCCCCGGGAAGGGAATAATCATATCTTTGAAGACGGATAGATCGACGATTACATTTTTTATTTTTAGTCTCCACGGATAAGATCTCCTAACTTTTTACGGGCAGACACAAGGTCTGCCCCTACTAATTATACTTGTAGTACGCAGCGCAAGTGCCTTCGGTTGAAACCATACATGCTCCTTGGGGGTTTTCGGGAGAGCAAGCCTTTCTGAAAAGAGGGCACTCGGACGGAATTATCACCCCTCTTAGTACTTCTCCGCAACGGCATCCTTTTGGTTCTCTGGTCTCTTCTATTTCTACTTCAAATTTTCTTGCATTGAATTTCCCATATTTATCTTTTGCCTCCAAACCGCTAAGGGGGATATTCCCTATCCCTCTCCAATCGGAATCGACCATCTTAAATACCTCGTTAATTTTATCCAGAGCAATCTTATTCCCTTCAGGTTTAACTGCCCGTTCATATTGTATTTCTACCTCTGCCCTGCCATCTTCAATCTGTTTAACCAGCATATAGATGCCCTGCAAAATATCCAGGGGCTCAAATCCACAGATAACACAGGGTACTTTATATTGAGTAGCAATAAAAGTGTAAGGTTCACTCCCTATAATTGCACTTACATGCCCCGGGCAGATAAAGCCATCGATGTTTACTTCTTTACCTTCTAATAAAGCTTTCATTGCAGGAGGCATAATCTTTGCTACGCTTAAAACAGAAAAATTATTAATTTCATCTTTCTGGGCCTTTAATACAGCACTGGCAATAGTGGGAGAAGTTGTCTCAAACCCCACTCCCATAAATACAACTTCTTTAGAAGAATTATCCTGAGCGATCTTTAAAGCATCTAAAGTAGAATAAACAATCCTGATATCTGCTCCATCGGTCTTTTCTTTTTCTAAAGTAGAGGTAGAACCCGGAACCCTTATCATATCCCCAAAAGTAGTTATAATAAAATCCTCTTTCCGGGATAGGGCAATTATTTCATCAACATAGGAAATAGGAGTAACACATACCGGACAACCCGGTCCGGAAATAAGGTTAATGTTTGAAGGCAACATTTTCCTGATTCCATTTCTAAATATAGCTACGGTATGGGTTCCGCAAACCTCCATCAAATTAATCTTTTTCTCGGAAATGCCTTTAATCTGCCGGAGAATTTTCTGGGCTATTTCTTTATTTCTATATTCATCAACATATTTCAATCTACCTTCCCCTCCCATGCCCTGAATATTTCTAAAGCTTTTCCCCGGTCAATAACTTCAATGGCAAAACCAGCATGCAAAAGCACATAATCACCAACTGAAACTTGAGGAATTAGTTCTAAACTCGCATTCTTAACAATTCCCCCGATTTCTATCTCTGCTGTACGGTCATCAAATATTTTTCTAACTTTTCCCGGTATTGCCAAACACATTTTTTTCCTCCTGTAAATGTGGGCTATAAATTAATTGACCAATTAGCCAATTAGCCAATTCACCAATTCGATAGTCGTTAGCTTTAGTTATTAGGGCGTATGCAATACGCCCCTACGACTTTTATTTCTATCTTACGCGATACGCAATACGCGATACTCGATACGTTATTTGCTTCCTGCTACTACTGCTTGCCCTAAGGATATTCCTCCATCATTAGGGGGAACTTTACTCTGGGTATATACCTGAAAATTATCCTTTTCCAACAGAGAAATAATTTTTTCTGTTAGAAAACGATTTTGAAATACTCCGCCACTTAAAGCAACTTTATTAACTCTGCTATTTTCTCTTATTTTACCACATAAATTAAGAGTAAACTCTGCAACCGTATTATGAAATTTGGCAGCCGTTACCTTTTTGTCAATTCCCTCTTTAAGGTCTCTAATTATATCTATAAAAATTTCTTGAGGGTCAATAATAAATTCCTCTCCTTCTTTATAGATTCGGAATTTATAGCTCTCTTTTATCCCGAATGCACAAAACGATTCTAATTCCATTGCTGCCTGTCCCTCATAACTTATCTCATCCCTTACTCCGATTAACGAAGATGTTGCGTCAAAGAGACGTCCGCAACTGGAAGTAAGCGGAGAATTTATATTTTTATCGATCATCTTTTCGATAATTGATAATTTATCATAATCCATTCTGCGGGTAAAATCTATATCAAGCGTTTTTGCCTTTGGACCGTATATAGAATATAAATAACTATATGCCATCCTCCAGGGTTCTACAATAGCCTTATCTCCCCCGGGTAAGGGATAATATTTTAGATGACCTACTCGAGAATACTTTTTAAAATCACACAGTAGAAATTCTCCTCCCCAAATATTACCATCATCTCCATAACCGGTTCCATCATAAGCCACCCCAATCACTTTGTCCTTGATATTGTTTTCGGCCATACAACTTACTATGTGGGCATGATGGTGCTGAACCTTGATTACTTTTATTCCTCTTTCAATCCCAATTTCTTCTGCGTATTTTGTAGAAAGATAATCAGGGTGTAAATCACAGGCAATAATTTCTGAGTTTGTTCTAAACATTTTCTTCAAACTTACTATAGATTTTTTTAGAAAATTTAAAGTTTCCACACTCTTTAAATCTCCTAAATATTGACTTAGAAAAACATAATTTTCCTTAGAAAAACTGATGGTATTTTTTAATTCCCCGCTTAGAAAAACATAATTTTCCTTAGAAAAACTGATGGTATTTTTTAATTCCCCGCCCAAAGCTAATACTTCCTTTAATTTAAAATCAAGAATTATGGGGTGAGGGACATATCCTCTTGCTCTTCGAAAAAACACCTTATCGCCATTTATAATTTTCAATACAGAATCATCACAGCGGTTAAATATATCTCTATTGTAGAGAAGAAAAAAATCAGCTATCCTGTCTAATTTCTCTAAGGCTTCCTGATTATCACCGAT
>NBMG01000101.1 GCA_002084865.1 Candidatus Atribacteria bacterium 4572_76 | reverse complement strand
CAGTTACTGATTTCACCCGAAAATCCTCCCGGGAAAATATATTGGAAAGATGAACTTCAACTACCGGAATCGGACAGTCTCTAAGAGCATCGGCAATAGCATAACTGTAATGAGTATAAGCTGTCGGATTAATAATTAAACCATCCACTTGAGAAGAGAACTGCTGAATAGATTCGATAATCTCTCCCTCGAAATTAGATTGCTTTATAGTTAGTTCAATATCTTCCTTTTTAGCAAAAGATTCAATTTTGTGATTCATTTCTTCCAAGGTTAAATTTCCGTAAATCTTCTGATCCCTTTTTCCCAGCGTATTTAAGTTTGGCCCATTGATTATTCCTATCTTTAGCATAATTTCCACTCCTTTTTAAATTCTTCTAAAGCTTTTATTATTTCTTCTTTGTTTATGTCATCGCGGGAATGACAGAGATGGATGCGGGAATGGTAAAGGAGCAGGCGGGGATGGTAGAGATGGAAACGGGAGTGACTGAGAAGAGGATGCTGCCGATGATGACAACAAAGAAGATGGCAAGAATGATAGGATTTGTTTAATCTGTACTTCAAATTCTTCCGAACACATTCCTCTATTCCGGGCTATTTTAGTCTCGATTAACATACCCAGGGCTACTGCCTCTCCATGGCTTAAATCTTGATACCCTGCTTCTACTTCCAGGGCATGGCCGATACTGTGTCCAAAATTTAATACTTTGCGCAATCCTCTTTCCCGGGGGTCTTTTAAAACTATATCCACTTTTAAAGAAACAGCTTCTTTAACCAGTTCACATAGCAGGTCCCTATGTTTTTTAAATAATCGATTAATATTTTTTTCTAACCACTTAAAGAAGGCCGGAGATTTTATAACTGCAATTTTTATAGCCTCTACTATTCCATTTTTTATATCCTTATCTGATAAAGTCTGCAAAACTTCGGGGTCGGTGTAAACTGCCTTTGGTTGATAAAAGCTCCCGATTATATTTTTAGCTAAAGGGTGATCAACTGCCACTTTTCCCCCGATACTGCTGTCTACCTGAGCTAAAAGAGTAGTGGGAATATGCACCAAAGGCAGGCCCCTCATATAGGTAGCCGCCACAAATCCGGTTAAATCTCCTATAACTCCTCCTCCCAAAGCAATAAGGGTAGTGGTTCGGTCTGCTTTCCTTTTTAATAATTCATCATAAAGATATTTTGCCGTAGATAGAGATTTATATTTCTCGCCATCGGGTATTTCAATTAAATCTATTAAATCAAGATTAAATCCGCCCTTCTTCAAGGAAGATAATAGCTTAACTCCATAGAAACAATTTACTAAAGGATTGGTAATTATTATTATTCTTTTATTTTCTATCGTTTTAGATAAATGCTCACCTAAATTAATAAGAATTCCCTTTTCAATACAAACCTTGTATTCCTTATCTTCCGTAATTTTTACTTTTATTTCTTTCATCTATCTAACCCTCGCTCTTTAAAAGAGCTATTATTTTATCCGTAACTTCCTGAATGCTCAGATTGGTAGTATCAATCTTCCACTTAATATTATCATATATCTTTTTTCTTTCTTCCAAAAGGCGATTAATCTTACACAAGACATTTTCTCCTTTTAAAAGGGGTCGATTGTTCTTTCTTTTTACCCGGTTATAGATAGTCCGGGAATCAGCGTAAAGGCATACAATCTCTCCTGTCTGCCCCAACATTCTGGTATTATCCGAAGAAAGCAGAGCTCCACCACCGGTAGCAATCACCATATTTTCTTCTTTAGATAATTCTTTTACTAATTTTTTCTCTTGTTCTCGAAAATACTTTTCTCCGTATCCGACAAAGATATCTGCTATACTCGCTCCCTGGCGTTCTTCTATAATTTTGTCCATATCTATAAATTCCATTTTTAATTTTCGGGCTAATTCTTTTGCCACCACACTCTTGCCGGTACCCATAAATCCGGTAATAACAATATTTTTTCTCATATCATCCGGAGTGACTCCTTATAATTTTCATAATTTTTTTTAATTTCGGCTAATGAATCTCCGCCAAACTTTTCCAAAAAAGCAGCTGCTATCTCCCAAGCGGCTACCGCCTCTCCCACTATGCTTGCTGCCGGGACAACACATATATCGGATCTTTGATAAATTGCTTTAGTCTCTTTTTTAGTGGTAAAATCAATAGAACGAAGGGGATTAATTAAAGTAGGTATGGGTTTAAGATAAGCTCTAATTACCACCTCTCCAATCGATGCTATTCCGTCTACACAATATACGGGAGATTTATTAATTTCCTCTTTAACTTCTCGATTAAAAAAAGTAATTCTCTTTGCTTTAACCTGACCAATCCTTAATACATAACTGTAAATTTCTATATTGAATTCTTCTAAAAGGGAGCCGGCAACCGAACCGATAGCTACTCTCATGGCGGTCTGTCGAGCACTGGCTCTTTCTAAGACTTTCCTTAGATCTTTAAATCCGTATTTTATGGCACCGGAAAAATCCGTATGCCCCGGTCGGGGAGTAGTCAAAGGAGGATATTCTTTTTCCTGCCAATTTTCCCAATCTTTATTTTTTATCATTAAACCAAAGGGACTTCCTATGGTCTTCCCTTCTACCAACCCGGATAATATCTCTACTTTATCCTGATCCCCTCCCTTTTTTTAATCATTTCTAATACTTCTTTCCCTTCCGGTTTAAGGCCGGTCCAGAGATAGAAACTCTCTATACCTTGATAAACTAACATCGGTAAACCATTAATTATCTTTGCTCCTGCCCTCTCGGCCTGTCTCAGAAAGAGGGTCCTGGCCGGGTGATAGATAAGATCGTAAACCAGGAGATCAGGGTGAAACAATTTTTCGTCAGGTAAAGGAGTATTATCAACCCGGGGTGGCATTCCCAAAGAAGTGGTGTTAACTAAAAGATGAGACTCTTCTATTTTACCTTTTAACCTCCTCTCTTCTAAGGGAAATATATTAATACGGCTTTTTGGGGAAAAGGGTGAAAGAGCTAGTTTAATCTTTTCAGCCTTTTCTAAAGTTCGGTTAAAAATACTTATTTCTTCGATCCCTTCCTCTAAAAGGGCATAAACAACTGCCCGAGCAGCCCCGCCTGCTCCCAAAATAACTGCTTTTTCCCCTTTTATGGTAAATTTTCCATCTTCCTGCAAGCTTTTCTTAAAGCCAATTACATCGGTATTGTAACCGGTGAGAATTCCTTTATTATTGACAATAGTATTTATCGCTCCAATCCTTCGGGCAGATTCTTCCACTTTGTCTAAAAATTTAATTACTTTCTCTTTGTAAGGAAAAGTAATATTTACTCCTCTTATATTTAAGGCTCTTATACCTTGAATGGCTTCACTCAAATCGGTTTCTGTAACCTTAAATGGTAAATAGCAAAAGTTTAAAGAATGTTTTAATATTATTTGGTTATGAAAAAGTGGGGAAAGACTATTTTCTATGTTTTTACCGATTACCCCGATTATTTTGGTCTTTCCGTTTATTTCTTTTTTCATTTAAGCTCACACCCCGCCTTAATCCTCCCCCCTTTTTTTTGAGGAGGAGGAAAAAATCAGTCGATAGTTAATAGTTGTTAGTTTAAAACTCATAACTTTTTTTGTATAAAATTGTAGGGGCACAATGGATTGTGCCCTCGTTATATTATCGCGTGATTTCCCTTGTGGGTACGATGCATCGTGCCCCTACATCACCATTTTGTTTACTCTTTGGGTTACAATTAAACTATTAAATTAGTTTTTGTAAAGTTTTTCCAAAGCCGGGGAAAGATATATCTATACATTCTGAATTTTTTATAATCGTTTTTCCTTCGGCTAATAGAGCAGCGACTGCCAGGGACATAGCAATTCGATGGTCATTATAACTTTCACAGACTGCTCCCTGTAATCCAGTGGGACCATTTACTATAAAACCATCTTCTTTTTCTTTAATATCTGCCCCCATTTTTTTCAACTCGCTAACCATGGCTTTTATCCGATCGGTCTCCTTTACCCTTAATTCTCTTGCCCCGCTTACTACCGTTTTACCCTGCGCCTGAGTTGCCACCACCGCAATAAGGGGCAATTCATCGATTAAGAAAGGTACATTTTCTTTCTTAATCTCTACTCCCTTTAGTTTTGAATATTCTATCTTTAAATCAGCCTGAGGTTCATTTGATTTTATCTGGTAATTTAAAGTTTCAATTTTTGTCCCCATTTTTTTTAATATTTCAATTATTCCGGTCCGAGTAGGATTAACTCCTACCTGTCTAATTGTGATCTGTGAGTCTTTCAATATACTGGCAGCAGCTATGAAATAAGCAGCAGAAGAAATATCCCCGGGTATAAAAATATCCGTTCCCCTTAATTCCTTTCCGCCCATCACTTTAATTTCGGAAGGAGAAATTTTTAAATCTGCCTGCATAATTTCTAACATCTTCTCGGTATGGTCTCTGGTCGGCAGTGGTTCTTTAATAATCGTTCCTCCGGTAATGTAAAGGCCAGCCAGTAAGAGGGCAGTTTTTACCTGAGCACTGGCTACCGGTAAAGTATAATGAAGAGGATTGAGCTTATTTCCCCTAACGCTTAAAGGAGCAAACTGACCATCTTTTCTCCCCCATATATCTGCCCCCATTAATCTAAGAGGCTCGACTATTCTTTTCATAGGCCTCTTTCTGATGGAAACATCCCCATTTAAAACAGAATAAAAATTCTGTCCGCTAAGCAGACCGGTTAAGAGACGGATGGTCGTCCCTGAATTTCCCACATCAAGTATATCTTTTGGTTCTTGCAACCCATATAATCCTTCACCTTTTATTTTAACAGAATTATCTTTGCCTAATTCTATTTCTGCTCCCAAAGCCTGCACACACTCTAATGTTTTAAGACAATCCAGGGAATTTAAAAAATTATATATTCGAGTCTCTCCCTGGGCAATAGACCCTAAAATCAGAGAGCGGTGAGAGATTGATTTATCTCCCGGTACAAATATATTTCCTCTTAATTTGTTATTTTTTTCTAAAACAAGTTCCACTAATTTTTCATCCTCTCTAAATCATATTCAGCAGATGTACCTAATTCTCGGCCTACCGCCTGAACTATAGGGCCTAATTCTTTCATTAATTGGGCAAAGGTATCGATTCTTAAAGTCTGTGCTCCATCACTGAGCGAACTTTTGGGGTCAGGGTGAACTTCGATAAGCAGACCATCTGCTCCAACTGCTATGGCAGCCTTGGCCATCGGACTTACCAACCTCCATCTGCCGGTAGCATGGCTGGGGTCTACAATTATGGGCAAGTGGCTTAGCCTCTTTAAGGCAGGCACTGCGCTTAAATCTAAGGTATTACGGGTATAATTTTCAAAAGTACGAATTCCTCGTTCACATAGGATTACTTCGTAATTTCCTTGAGATAAAATATACTCTGCTGATAATAATAGTTCCTCTATGGTAGCTGACATCCCTCTTTTTAATAATATGGGTTTTTTAGTTTTACCCAATTCTTTTAACAATACAAAATTTTGCATATTACGGGCGCCTACTTGAAATATATCGGTATATTTACCAACCAGCTCTATCTG
>NBMG01000100.1 GCA_002084865.1 Candidatus Atribacteria bacterium 4572_76 | reverse complement strand
CCGACTGCCTTTCTGTAAAAAGGCAGTCGGTCCTCCTTTTCTGTTTAGTCTAAAACCTTGTCAAAGGACCGTCCCTTGACAAACCTACTTTAAATTTCCTAAAACGATATTACACAATCCCATTACATTAATATCTTTTTGGAATTTATTCCAACCCTCTTCTCCTTCTAAAGTACGCTCAGGTTGCCCGTAATTGGTAAGATAGACAATAATAAGGTCATACTCAGGGTCAATTAAAAGAAAAGTTCCCGCGCCTCCCATTTTTCCTATAGCTTTTTTAGATACTAAATCTCCAAAAAAAGAGTGAGGAGAAAAGGCGTATTCCCAAAACCAAGTCTTGGGGCCGCTTAAGATATAGTGAAGATAGGAAGAAGGAGATTCATACACACCGGAGTTGGTCACCCCATCAGTCATTTTATTTACAGTAATCTCCCCTAAAATTCTTTGACCCTGGTAAATGCCCTTATTCAAAATCATTTGAGAAAATACAAACATATCTTTAGCGGTAGAAAAAAGCCCGTCGGAACCGAGTACTTCGCCTAAATAATGCTCTAAATCCTGGGTAAGTTCTCCTCTTAACAGACGTCCATTGTCGGATTTTCCGGTAGCTGCACAATTTTCTTTATCCTGGGGGTTAAACATAGTATTTTTCATCCCTAAGGGGTCAAAAATCCATTCTTTGACAGCTAAAGATAAAGATTTTTCCATAACCCGCTCTAATAATTTTCCTAAAATTCGGCAGGAAACATCACTATAAAAAACTTTAGTCCCCGGTTGATAAGCTAATTCTTGAGTATAATGCAAATCCCACATCTCCTTGATGGCCTATTAATACCTGACATCCGGGATATATTTCCTTGTCTATCTTTTTACCAATAAATTCTTCAACCTTTTCCTTCATCTTATTCCCCCTATATCATCCTATGAACTTTTTCCTTCTTCAATTTTTGGTTTAAAAATTAATTGAGCTATGCCCATAATAATTATTGTAGGTAAAAACCAACCCAATCCTTGTCCTCCCAGAGGTAATTGAGAAGCGATTTTTGTGATAAAATTAGAAGTAAGACCGTAAAAAGAAAGCATATCCCCTAATCCAAAGAATAAGGCTACAATCACTCCGACAGTTACTGATTTTCTAATTTTATCAAATTCATAATACAGGGCGCTTAAAATTATAATAATTATTGAAGGATATAATAAAACTAACCAGGGAACAGTATATTTTACTATTCTGCTTAATCCTACCAAACCTAAAGTAAACCCTATAATTGTGCTCAAAGTAACTGTTACCCGATATTTAAGTTTTCCATTGGTCATCTCAGAAAACATATCTCCTGCCATTGAAATTATCGCTGCAGCAGTAGTAAGGCAACTAAGGGCCATTATTACTGCAAAACTAAACAAGCCAATCTGCCCTAAAAGCCCTTGAGCAATTTTAGTAGAAAGAACTCCGATAGGGGCGTCAGGAAAAGAAGATCCCGAAGAAGCTCCCAAATAAACCAACGCGGTGGAAGTTATTCCCAGGAGTACCGCCGTAGAAAATCCGATAACATTTAAATTTATGTTTTGATCTTCTTTGCTTTTTATATTCCGAATATTTAATTCATGTAAAACCCAACCTCCGAATAAGAGGGCTGCAATAGCATTCATAGTGTTATAAGCATTTAACATTCCGTCACTTAAAGCGTTCAAGGAGCCCGGAGATTTTGGAACAGAAAGCGGTGTAGCTATCCCTTTAATTACTAAAATAACAACAAAGAGCATCAAGACCGGAGCTAATATTTTTCCTAATTTATCTATTACTGTAGCTCTCGTATAAGCAACGTAAAAACTAAGTAAGAAAAATATCGCTAAGGTAATCCATAAAGGAATATTGGGCGACAAAGGTAAAACAGCCATCTCATGAGTAGCGGAAGAAACTCGAGGGAGAATAAAAAAAATAGTAATAAGAATTGGAATGGCGGTATAAATTTTACCAAAAAATTCACCTAACGTTTTCGTCGCAATTCCGGTTAAAGATAGATTTTGATGGGCACAAGCCAAATATGCTAACCAGACTCCAATACTATTAATTATCATATACCCTAAGGCAGCCTTTAGTCCAAAACCACATCTGGCTTTTATCGATCAGTTCTTTGGGAATGACTTTCAATATATTTCCTTCCATTTTAACTTCCACATAATCTCCGGGTTTACAGTGTAAGGCACTTCTAAACTTTGCTGGTATGGTAATTTGTCCTCTGGGATTTATTTTAGTTAAGCTCATAATTATTACCTCCTTTCACATTGTCATAATATCATACTTTCACATTATAATCAACAAATTAGGGGTCAGTTCTTGAAATATCACTTTTCTCAAAAAGATAGTTATCGTTAGATATTGGAAAACACCAAACAAATATATACAGTACGCTCACCAGCTTAAACCAGCAGAACCGGAAGTATTGTTCTTTGCGTTTTGCGGAGATACAGAAAGAATTATCCGGGATGAAGGTGGAACTGGGGAAAATTGGATAAAGAGGAAATCCTTTAGGGGTCAGGTCTCAAGGCAATTTATGTCAAATGTTGAGACCTGACCCTTCTTACTCTTACTTTAGTGCAAATTTAGAAAGATGATAAACCTTTGCTGATACACAATTTCTGTTAACATTCACTCCACTTTCCGGACATAAACACCACATGCCTTGCTCAAGATCCCAGTAGTACATTTGTAGTAATTCTTCCTTCTTTATTTCTGAAGCAATAAAAGCATCATCTGTATAGTAAATTTCAATGGTCATAGGCCATTCGATAAACTCTGAGGGTATATCAGTGCTAACATCCACAACTACGAATTCAGTAGGGGTATCAGGAGCTCTCTGTATGCGAACAAAACCGCTGCCATTTTCTTTAGTCTCTATAATAACCCTCGCGTCTGCTTTCATTTTCCTTCCATCCACTATTGTTCTTGCCCCACCTGCAACTTTTTCTAAATAGAGTGGGGGGCTGGCTATAACTGTGGAGAGCTCAAAGAGACCGATTTCAGTTTTTCCTGTTTCGTTCACGTATGCTCTTCCAATATTTGTCATTGGGTCCACATCGGCTAATGGATACCATCCCTGTTGCCAGTTGTCTGCCCAATCATACACCCCATCGGATTGAAGAGCCATACCAGCGCTTAAACCCTCTAAGATCTTATTCTGTACCCTGCACCAGTTATTGCCCCCATAATCATGTGCATCCATAATCAGCAGCCCTCCTCCATCTTCCACAAAGCTTTTGATAGCCTCAACATCAGACCAAGGAAGAAGAGTGGGGTCACCACCTTCATAGCCAGAACCAAGTCGAAGCTGGGGGATAACTAATATATCATATGGTTCTAGTAAATTCATCGTTATGGGTTCTGTCTTGTCTCCTACAACCGAGTATCCTAATTCGGTCAAGGCAGAGAGTAATTTTGAACATTCAGTAGTATTATAAACAACTCCGTAACCTTCATACCACAGTACATCTTTGGAACCTGGAACCATCTCTTGAAATACTTTATCGAATAGAATCTCATACTCATTTGCTCGCCAACCTTCATTAACGCAATTCCAAGCTAAACCGGCAGCAACGACTGTCCCGCTGCCAACTTTAGAAATGGACATAATCGGTGGAGAGTCTCCTACGCCAAACGAGATCAAGGGTGCAGGCCCGGAGATATCATCGGCATTCGCGGTTTCTCGACAACGAATAATGGTTTCCGGTTCAGCTAACTCCTTCCGAATAGCAAGTTCATCAATAACATTACCGTTTATATCGATAGCTTTCATATAGAGGACATCCGGGTAAACATCGAATACTGTAAAATGGTAGGTCGATATAGGACCACAAGCATCCCACCATAGCGGATAATGCATATAAAGCGGAGCTCCCCATCCTCCAGCGACTACGTGCACAGTTCCTTCTTCAAAAGGGAAGTATCGACCTCTTGAAACAGCAGGATTCATCGGTTGAAGTCTTTCGTAAAGATGAACATCCCCGTTAACTACTATATCAACATGATGTTGGTCTAATAGTGGGAGAAAATATTCTGACTTACCCTCTCCTCGAGGATCAAAGGCTGGTCTATGGAATCCGACTATCTTCCAGGTTGTATCTTCAACCATCTTAAGGATTTTATCTGCCCAGATATATTGCTCGCTATCTGAGTTTGTATAGGTCTCGCTATCTAAGGCAATAAAGTGAAGATAGGGGGTAATTGCAAGTGAGTACCAACTTTCAATCTCTGGTAAATTAAAGTATTCATAGTAAAAACGTGCATCTTCTTTTGACAGCTCGAATTCATCCTTAGTTCCTACTTCGTGATTTCCAATAATTGGGATTATTGGTATGGTATATCCTTGCGTATCAATCCAGGTCTCCTGCATATGTTCACAACAATCGTCCCACTCGCTCACCCTAAAGGCCTTATTCACAAAATCACCGGTATGGATTACAAAGTATGGATCATAAGTCGCCATCAATTTGGAAATTTCATCTCTTCCCCAAGGAAAATCTATCGAGCCTTTCCGCCAGTCGCCTCCAACAACAAACCTTATGTGGTCAGGATTTTCGGGTATGGTACGTAATTTACGCTCCTCGCTGTACCCGCTGGCTTCGCCTCCACATACAAAATAATAAGTGGTCCCTGGGGATAGCCCCTTGAGTTCTACATCATGAATGTAGCCCTCGAGCCCCTCGATAGTATGTGCCACCCCCTCAGTAGAGTATGAATATAGCGCGGGATCCCCTCTTTTGGATTCGGTATCATATAAAACTGTATTCCCCGCTTCAGAGGTGGTAGTCTTCCAGGTCACTACCATTGTGGAAGATACTTTATCTTTATTCCAGGTGAGATGCAACCCTTTTGGCAGGTCTAATTCTTTGCTATCAATAATAAGAACGGAGAGCGCAAATACAAACACCAATACTAAACCTAAAATTAAAAACTTTTTCCTAAACATATCTAATTCCTCCTCCTTTTTATTAAAGTTTTTTTCTCTCTTTACCTTTCTATCTACTTGTCTTGATCACCTCCTTATTTTTTGAATACAATTCATCCTTAAAAATCAGAGAATATTTTTTAGTATA
>NBMG01000008.1 GCA_002084865.1 Candidatus Atribacteria bacterium 4572_76 | reverse complement strand
AGGGCTACTATGCTTCCCAATACGGGAGCTAATCTTACTCCTAGGGGGTTACTGATATCTTTCCCGAAGATAGAATATAAAAGAGCAAGGCTTGCGGTGGAAAGCCCTAAATTGAGTTTCATAAAGAAACCCTGGACACCAAAATACATAGCTTCTCTTCTCTCTCCGGTTTTTTTATAATCAACATCGCAAAGTTCAGAAAGTATTACATTGGGAATAATTATTAGAACTGCCGTGGGAAGCCCCATAAGTCCTACAACGACCAATCCCCATAATTTAGGATTAATCGGGACTATACCGGTAAGAGATAAAAGAATAGAAAATATTGAGAACAAGCCAAGGCTTATAATCATAATAACTTTCTTTCCTCGAATCCTGGTTAAAAATCCTACCAACGGAAAACAGATGGCCGCAATGACAAAGAGAATAGTAAACATATTGCTGGCAAAAGCTTCATCAGCACCCATCAGAGTAATCACAATCGGTATGGCGGATGAGCGAACAATATTAAAAAGAAACCACAGGGATATATTGGCAAAAAGGTAGATAATAAAAGCCTTATTCTTCACTGTTTTTTTAAAGGAATCAATCAGGGAAACTTGGCTGGGTCTGGCATTGGAAAACTTTTTCTCATCTACCGCAAATACAGCTGTATATAATAATAGGGCTCCGAGAATAGCCAGACAAATAACCATTTTCCGGTAAGACCCTACATAGTCAGTTTTCTGCATAAATAAAGTCAAAAGAAGAGGTCCGCCAATCATCACCACTGCTGAACCAATTAGGGAGAAGTACCCTTGAGCTGTGGTTATACCAATTCGAGCTTTTTCATTATGACCAAGCTCAGGGATTAATGCAAGATAGGGAACGACATACATAGTAAAGAAAAAAAAGTAGAAACCAAAAACAATAGCCAGGTAGATACCGTTAATAAAGGAAGTATGGGCTACGGGCGGAAAAAATATAAGGACTGTGGATAACGTCAGGGGAAGCCCGCCTATTATAAGAAAAAATCTTCTTCTCCCGAATCTTGAAGTGGAACGGTCAGTCCAGGAGGCAACCAGGGGGTCTGCAACAGCATCTATTATCCTTCCAAAGAGCATCACTGCTCCCAACACAGTAATAATTCCCCAAAACCTCTCATTGGAAATAAAAGGAATCATCCCTTCTGCTACTCTCTCTTTGGGGGGAAGTAGAAAAGCTATAGCGAAAGTCAACCAGATCGAATCTAACAATACCCATCCTGCCGTAGACAGGTTGTACAGAAAAAGTCTCTTACCTTTAAATTCTTCCATCCTTTTCTCCTTTCCTGGAAATTTTACTATATTATTAATTTATACCATAGGTTTTTTCAATATATTTCTCTTCAAACTCGGCATTCTTATCTTCCTGATACTCTGCTTTTTCTCTTGCTTCATATAATTTCTTTAGGTTTACATCGGCAGTTATCAGGTGATTTCCCTCATAAGAGGGAGATAAAGATAAAATCCCATCTTTTCCTTCGGTCATTAATAGAGGAGCAAATATTCCGGCCTTTCCGGTAAAATGCATCCCGGCAATCCATCCATTTAAGGAGGATTTTAAACCATACAAATATGATTCCTGTACTCTGGGCCAGATTCCTCTGAGGGCTTTCCATAAATTATATTCTTCTAAATTAGCAATAGGTAAAATAACCATATCCGCTCCTATCTCTCTGGCAATACGGAAAGTCTCAAAGTAAGTGGCATCCATACAAATAGGGCATACTACTTTGCCAAAAGGTAAAGAATAAACCTCCATTTTACTCGCCCTTCTTATGCCTATTTTAACCTCGAAATCAGTAAGGTGCATTTTCTTTTGAGTTCCTATTAAATTTCCCTCAGGGTCAAAGAGTGAACCGGCATTATAAATTTCTTCTTTCTCCTTTAAAATATAACTCCCCGAATAAATATATATTCCATATTCTTTTGCTAACAGAGAAACAATTCTTTTGATCCCCGCCTCTATTGGTTTGGCGACTCCTTTAAAAACAGTAGTCAAAAAGTGGTTGTTCTCTTTTAAATCTGATTTTTCTTCTCTATCTTCTCCTATTTCTTTCTCTCTGTATTTCTCTCTGTCTTTGGCCTTTATTGCTCGTTTATTTAGGATTTGATTTAAGCAGCAAAACCCGGGAATTAGACCGAACAAATCAAAAAAATTATATTCAGGGAAGATAATCAGGTAACTATTATTTTTTGCGGCTTGGCCTACAAAACCACAAAGTAAATCTATATATCTCTCGATGCTGTTTACCGGGTGAATCTGTCTTTGGACACAGGAAACCCGAATGTTTTCCAGATCAATATTTTCTAAAATTCTTCTTCTTTTAATCCTTAATTGCTGGCAATGTTTTTCTATTCTTTCTAAAGATATTTTTTTATTAAACCATTTCTCTATCAAGACTTCTATATCCACGGCCCTTATCTTCCTCTAAACATTTTCATCTGCTGATAAAATTCTCTATTCAATTGGGACAGCACATCAAATTTTAAAATTGCTTTTCTTCTCTTCTTATTGTCCAATTGGGCAATTATTAAACTTTGTTGTCCATTGCTTCTCTCTAAATATCCATCCCCCGCTTCAGTCATTTCCAGTGGGGCGTAAATGACCGATTCTCCCCAAAAACTCTGCTCTCCCAAGAATCCACTAAATCCGCTCTCTACCGCAAAGAATTGATTCTGCTGGACTTCCTGCCACATACCGCTAATTTGTAGAGATCGATTTTTTTCTCCTGTAAATCCTACCGGGGATAGGACAATATCTGCACCCTTTAAAACTACCCTCCGAGAAACCTGGGGATAAAAAACATCAGTGGAGATTATTAGCGCCAATTTCCAATCTTTTATCTCTTTTAATTCAATCTTTGTTCCCCGGGAAAATCCCAATTCTCTTTCCCAGCGTGCTAAATAAATTTGCCGTTGTGTAAGCTGGACTTCTCCGTTAATTATCAAGCAGGATTCATGGTAGATATTGTTTTCTTCTTTTTGCCAGTAACTTCCCGGGCAAATTGCTATCTTGTACCTTCGAGATAGTTCTTTAACTTGTTCGATGTATTCCCCGGAATCTGCTTCGTTTATTATACTCCGTATACTTCTATCCGGGCAGCTCAGCTGCTGAAAAAAACACCCCGTAAACCCAGGGAACACTATTATATCAATCTGTTCTTTTATCGCTTTTTCCAGATATTCTTTTATTTTATAGACCAGGGTCCTTGGTTCATCTATCCTTTTCCATTCATTTTTCTTCCATTCTACTGAAGCTACCTTCATCTATTCCTGCTCCCCCTCCTTAATCAAGACATAATAGAGAGAATAAGCCAGATACCCACAGCCGGAAGCAAACCCGACTCCGGTCTTAGCTTCTCCTGAATCTTTATCAAAGCTCTCCGCCAGAAGACCATAGTCCATATTCGCCTTTTTTAACCATTTCAGCGCCACATTTGATAATACCGGATTTAAGATGCTCCCGCATAATCCCAGGCCTGAAGGAGTATGGGGGTGGTGATCACAGGCTAGCTCATTTATCCTGGCATCTTTAAAGTAATAAGGGTTACAAGAAGAATAATAATAATCTATGGTATTTTTAAATATAGGGTCATCTTTATCTACAAATCTATAAAAACAGAGAGCCCCTAAACTCCCGGGAGGGTCATTATATAATCTGAAATTTCCTTTTCCGTCAGTAGACCATAAAAATATTTTCTTCCCTTCTATTTCCTTAACTAAATATTCATGGATTCCTTTATGAATGTTTTCTATTTTTTGATTTATAAGCTGTGCCTTTTTTATCTTCCCTTTTTTCAATAAAATATCTCTCCAATTCTGCAATCCTCGCCAGAGAATAACATTATCAATAGTAACCAGAGGATATTCTGCAGGGTCATCAGAAGGGAGCAAGAAAGTTTTATAGAGTCCGGTTCGGGGATCATGCTCTCTTTCTATCCGCTCAAACACTTCTTCCAGGACCCTTATTACCGCCTCATCAAAAAAGTTGTCTTCCAGGTTATCTAAAAGAATAAGATAGCTGGCTGCTTCATCTAGCTCAAAACCGGGATACAAAACGGTACCATCAATATAATGGGCATGATCTCCCGGATTCTTACTGTGCATCAGAATCATTTCTCTTGCCAGACGTTGATATAATTGAGGATAAATCAATTTGATAGCAGGAAGAGACCATAAAAAACAATCTCTTTCCCAAAATGCTCCGGAAACATAATAGCGGGGACTTCTGGAAGTTAATGCCAGATATCTATCACTTTCCATATCTTTGGCTATAGAGTAAAAATAATTAAAAAATAGATTTTCATTTAATATGGTTTCCAGTGCAGGATCTTTAGGATAGGGAATGGTTTTTTTCTTTAGCCAATCCAGAAATTCATGGTAGATTCCGCTATACCCTTTTCTTCTCAAGTGAATAAGAGTAGCAGAGGCGCCATCCGGGTCATAATTTACAGCTATATAAAAACAATTTTTATTTTGGCAGGATATCTTTAAATTTAAGGTTTGTTTTCCTTTTCTTTTTAAGCCATCAACTTCAAAATCTTTATCTCCGCCAAAGGCAAGGGCAAGCGAAACTTTTGAAGAAAAAATATTAGCCACCGGATTACCCAGCCATTTATCTCTTTCTATTATTATCTTAGTGTCTACCTTATGAGAATTGAATCGTAATAAACACACATCTTTTAAATCAAAAAATAAAGAAATATCAATTTCTTCTGAACTTTCAAAACTATAGATTATACCTTTTTCCTTAAGGTCGGTAAATACTCTTCCGGTTACCTTTATATCGCCCTTTAAAAAGAAATCTAAACGAGGTAGATAATACTGTTCTTTAGAGATATCTATCTTTTCTATTTCAATTTCTTTTCCTTTTTGGTAAAAATGTGGCGTAAATAAATTTGGTTTTCCTTTTAATTCTATTAAAGCTTTGTTAGAAAGAGATACCACATTTATATTTTTAATAGCACCATTTTGACAATCAATGATAGGTATGCTCAGGTAATGATTCCCGGCATATAAAACTTGCTCATTTTTTACTATTTCTTCCGGCCTGGTGAAAATTTTATTCATATAAATCCCTTTTAAAATTGTCAAGGGGACGGTTCTCTTGACAATTTAAATACCAAAGAGTAAAAAGAGTGTCAAGAGAACCGTCCCCTTGACAATTTATCTTTTAGTAAAAACAGATAGGGATTTCAGGTAGATATGGGGGAATTTGTATTTACCGGAAACCCATTTGGCTTTATCCCCCAAGGCAGCTATATTTTTTAGTTCTTCTATGGCATTACCGGCAATCATAACATCCTTAACCCTACCTACTATTTTACCCTTTTCTATTTTATAGCCCAGCTGGACATTATTAGAAAAGGCACCGCTTATTATATTCCCCTGTCCCAGGCCAAGAACCTGGTCTACAATTATCCCTTCTTTGATATCTTTAATCATTTCGGAAAACGATACCTTCCCTTCCTCCATTACCAAGTTGCTTATACTAGGAACAGGTTCGCTTTGTGAGCCGGCTCTCAAACCATTTCCGGTACTCTCAACCCCAGCTATTCCCGCAGTCTGTAAATCATAATAGAAATTCTTGATCTCCCCTTTTTCTACCAAGGAAACCCGTTTCATTTCTATTCCCTCATCATCAAAAGGAGCACTGCCTGCAGCAAAATCTATAGTACCATCACTATAAAAAGTCAATAGATCACTCCATAACTTCTTGTTTTTATGGGAAGTTAGAGGAGAAATTTTTTTCAAGACCATCTTCCCGTTTAAACCACTTATTATAGGAAGAATTAGAACCAACGCAGCCTTGGGGGTAAAGATAACCGGCATCTTGCCGCTATCCACAGGAACAATCTTATCTCCCCATTTTAAATTTTCAATTATCTCAGAGGTCAATTCTTCAACCTCAAGATTATCTTCCCCCGATTCAATAGAGGAATAAACCATCAACATATCTTGATTTTCAATCTGCTGAACCATCATCGAATAAGCAATCGCCGTCTTGCTGTAAGAAAAATTACCCCCTCGAGAATTAAAATATTCTATTTCATTACAATCTTTTACTATGGTAACATCGCAACGCAATTTTCGATTAAAATCTCTTACTCTTCCTAAAATATCTTCGCCAATTTTAATCATCTCTTCTATACTTTTATATTCTACTTTTCTGTCATATATATTTATCTTTTTTTTCTCACTTCTTTTGGCTTCCTCCGGGAAATCGAAAGAAGCTGCTGAACCAAATTCAGAGGTAACTGCTGCCTTTTCAACCATTAAATCAAAACCTTCACTTCCTGTAGACGAAGAGAACCCTATCTTTCCCTTGTTTATTACTCGTAATGCCTTCCCCTCGCTCTCAGAAATATCGATAGATTTTAATCTATTTACTTCAAAATTTACCGGGACGGTCTTGCTCTTTACTCTAAATAGTTCGGCTGAGTCTACTTCTTTACAGGCTTGCTGCAATAATTTTTCCATCTTACTTACCCCCTACGACTACTTTTTTTATCCTGAGGTGCGGACTACCGAAAGAGACAGGCAGAGGACCTTGCCCTGCTTTCCCACATCCCCCACCGGATTCAATCATCTTCAAATCATTTCCTACTCCCTCAATATTAAGAAGGGTGGTAAATAAATTCCCACTTAAAACTACATCTTTAACCGGCTCAGCAATCTCCCCGTCTCTTATCATATAACCTTCCCCGGCACTAAAAGTAAACATCTCAAAGGTGGTCATCCCCCCATAGCAGTCCTTGGCATAAATTCCTTTCTTTATTCCGGATAACATATCTTTAAAAGGAACTTCTCCATTTTCGATATAAGTATTTGTCATTCGAACAATCGGTTTGAAGCGATAATTAAGGGCGCGGGCATTTCCGGTTGGCTCTTCCCCCATTTTAGCAGCAGTTTCCCGCGAATGTAATCTACCTGTCAGGATTCCCTCTTTTATCAGATAATTCTTCTTGGTTTTAACTCCTTCATCATCATATTTGGCAGAACCCAATAAATCCGGGATAGAACCATCATCAACCACATTAAGTTTGGGTGAGCCAAATTTCTTCCCTAATTTCATTAAACCGCTCATCCTCTCGTCTTCATATAAAAAATCAGATTCACTAAGATGCCCAAAAGCCTCATGGATAAAAACCCCACTTAATATCTGGTCTAAGATAACCGTATATTCTCCACCTTCTACCGGCCGTGCCTTAAGAAGATTGACTGCCCGAAAAGCTGCTTTTTGTGCTTTGGTAGAAATTTTTTCCATTATTTTAAAACCCTTGGTAGTTCCAACACTTTCACTGGCCAGTTGAACATTGTCTCCCTCTCGGGCTATGGCTGTAAAGCGTGCACTCAAAAATGGTTTTTCCTGTTCGATGTAACTGCCTTCCGAATTGGCAAAATAAGTAGTAGAAAATCTGTCGGTATAGATTACATTAGAGGATTGGATCAGAGGATTGGATTTCATAATTATATTATTATAATTTTCCATTAAATTTTTCTTTTCTCTTAAACTTATCTGACGGAAATCCTTATCTAATTGCCGCTTAATTATTTCCACCACTGGCGAAATAACGGCCAACTCACTTTCTTCTTTGCCGATTAAACTCGCTACCTTTATTGCCTCTCCAATTTTCTCTTCTAAATCATCAAACTGATTGAAGGAAATAAAACCCCATCCCCCTTTTACCAGAGCACGAACATTTCCTCCTGTCTGCTGAGAGCAATTTATTTTTTCTAACTTCTTCCCCTGAAAATGAATGGTGGTAACTTCTTTCTTTTCCGCCCTTATCTCGATATAATCTGCACTATTTTTTTTATTTCTTAAAGCCTTTTCTAAAATCTCTCTCACTATTTTTTCTCCTTTGAATGCTTTTTCTAATCTTCTTCTGTTTCACTTATTTTATCTTTTAATATTATTTCCTCGTCTAAATAAACCGGTCTCTCTAACCACCAAATCCATTTACTCCATTTTTCATTAAAATTTCCACTCTCTTCTTTTATATTTATAAAACCACTTATTTTGGCCTCTATTTCATCAGCATAATGAAGAGCAATAGCAGTTAATATGCTGGGGAGTTTTGGTGAACCGAATTCAAAACGTCCATGATGGCTTAAGAGAGTATGTTTTATCATTAATTCTAAATCCGGAGGAAAATTATTCAAGTTCTTTATTTTTTGGTCAATCATCTCCAGCCCTATAGCAATATGACCTAAAAGTTTGCCTTCATCGGTGTATTCAATCACTCTGTCATAAGTATATTCTCTAATCTTGCCTATATCGTGGAGCAGAGCCATAGTTATCAAAAATTCACGATTTATCTCCTTATAAATATCACCCATTGTTTCGCAAATCTTAACCAAATTACAGGTATGCTCGAGCAAACCTCCAAGATAAGGCTGGTGTACTTTTGTAGCCGCTGGAGCTTTTTTAAATTTTTCCACAAATTCCTGGTCGTCAAAAAAAGCCTTTAGTAACTTCTTCAAATAAATATTTTTTATTAATTCTATATTGGAATATACTATATTCATTAGTTCATCTAAATCTTTTTTAGATTGGGGTAAATAATCTGAATAATCTAAATCTAAGGGGGGAGTTTCGGTAAGAGAAGAAACAGTTGCCTGAAGGGTCCCGTCAATCTTTTTTTTAGTTACATACCCCTGGACTCGGGCAAATTTAATCTTGCTTAATTTCTCCACTCTATCATTAGGAACATCCCAATTAATAGCTTCAATTTCTCCGGCCTTGTCGGCGATTTTAAAGAACATATCTATAGTTTTTTTATCCCGCCTTACTTTAAACTCTACATCTTTCAAGAGAAATATGTCGTTAATCCTGGTATTTAAATTTAAATCAGTCACCATTTGTTTTTTAACCAAAGCACTTCACTCCTTTTCTGATATTTTTAATACAGATATATTTTTTGTTATAAAAATTTAAAAATATAAGACTTGACAATAATGTCTATTTTCTTTATTCTATTTTCAGTAAAGGCTCTTTCAGCTGACTCTTAATTTTTAAAATTTATCTCAAAAATATGCCGAAGTGGCGGAACTGGTAGACGCGCTACGTTCAGGGCGTAGTAGGTGTATGCCTGTGGGGGTTCAAATCCCCCCTTCGGCACCAGTTTATTAGTCGTTAGTGAATAGTGTATAGTCGTTAGTATTAAAACAAGTTATTAGTTTATAGTTTTTGGTTATTAGATAAGAAAAATCAGTTTTAAGTTTTTGATTTATTATATTTTGAATTCTAATTTCCGGATTCCGTCTCCTGTTATCTAAACTAGCTAACCAGGTAACCAACTAACCAGCAAACTAAATATTGAGATACGATTCACGAGATACGAGATACGGATTAAGTTTCTAGCTTTTCTTTACATAATCAGATAGTACCTCTACTACCTTATCCATCTCCCATTCTTCTCCGATAGTAAATCTGATAAAACTATCGTCTAAACCGGAAAACTCGTTTTCCCAACCAGCTAAAGTATAAATGCCTTTTTCCCTTAGATATTTCCAAACTTTTTCGGTTTCTTTTTTATTCTTAAACTCAACTAAAACAAAATTTGCTTTTGAATCATAAGCAGAAAACCCCAGCTCATTTATTTGCCCTATAAATTTATCTCTTACTTTCTTCATCTTCCCCCAAACTTCTTGATAATAGTCTAAATATTTCAGGACTTTCCCCGCAGCTTTTTCTGCCATTCTATTTACCCTAAAATATTGACCGAAAACAGCTAATTTCTTTATATTTTGAGGATTAGAAATAGCAAAACCCAAACGTAATCCGGCCAATCCGAAATTTTTAGAAAAGCTTCTGGAGATAATTAAATTCTCATACTTATCTATCAAGTCCACTACCGTCTCTCCCAAATACTCGTAATTACATTCATCAACTACTACCATCCCCTTTGCCCTCTGCAAAATATCGATTATATTTTCCCGGGGGATTCTCGTTCCGGTAGGATTATTAGGATTACATATCCAAACCAAAGAAGCTTTGTCTAATTGTTGGGTAGAATAATTAAGGGAATATTAACTTCATCCGAGCCGTTGGCAGGTAGAATATTTTCCATCTTTACACCCGCATATTCAGCTAATACCTGTCGTAGTTTAGCATATTCTCCCCCTGAAGGATACTGATTAATATCCTTCAACTCCTCGGATAATTCCTTTACCAGCTCTGCGGGCAAAGGATATTTAAGATAAGATTGGGTTAAAAATATCTTTTCTTTTTTTAGGAATTCTTTCTTTGCTTTATCTCTCATTCAAATTTTTTTCTCTTTTCCTTGTTACTCTCTCATCTATTTCTCAAAATACTTAGAAGTTAGTCTTTCCCATTCTTTGTTAAAAGTTCCCCTCATCACATCTTTCTCTTCATCAGTCATAAAGGAAGCTTCGATCGAATTAAAATTAACCTTCCTTATCTCTGCTAAACTAAATCCAAACTTTTGAATTAGAACTAAATATTCATCGGTAATTGAGGTATCAAACATAGAAGGGTCGTCAGAATTAACCGTTACCATTAATCCCTCTTTAAAATAATTTTTAACCGGGTGCTCTTTAAAAGATTTACAAACCTGTGTCTTGATATTGCTAACTACACACATCTCTAAAGGGATTTGCCTTCCTCGAAGATAATCAATCAATCGAGGGTCTTCGTAAGCCCTTAATCCATGACCTATTCGCTCTGTTCCAAGTTCATTAAGGGCTGCCCAAATTGATTTGGCACCATCTGCTTCACCCGCATGAGCGGTGAGCCGAAAACCCCGGTCTCTGGCTTCCTGATAAACTTTCGTAAAAAAACCTGCTGGAAATAATTTTTCACTGCCACCCAGACCAATACCTATAAGCCCCCGGCCTAAATAACCGGATAATTCTTTTATCAAACCCATACCCATACGCGGACCATAATCCCTAACTATATCTACAATCAATTCACTCTGAATTCCAAAATCATCAAAAGCTCTTTTTTTACCCTCAATCAAACTTTCGGTTATTCCACAAGCAGATAATTTTCTATTCCTGAGGGTAAAATCCCGGGGAGAATAAAAGGCTTCAACATATTTTACGTTTTGCTGACTAAGGCTCTTTAGAACCTGATAAGATAATTCTTCAAAATCCTCATATTCGGTAATAAAACTGTTCTTCCATAACCAAACTTTTATAAATTGGGTAAAATTAGAATAGACCAGCCGTTTTTTTAAGTTTTCCAAGTTCTTAATTAATTTATTATTCCCTCGATTTTGGATAAAACCAAATAAAGTTTCTAGAGGAACTGCTCCTTCCAGATGGAGATGCAGTTCGACTTTGGGAATTTCCCCTATAAATTGTTCTAATCTATTTGTAAGTTCTATCATATTAAGAATTCATATACTTCTCTCTTTCAATCTTTCGCAAATCTGCTTCTCCTAAACCAAAGTAATGCCCAATCTCATGAATAACCACTCTTCTAACAGATTCCTTTATTTCTTCTTTGTTTCTACAGCGTACTTCTATAGGCTTTTTAAAGATAATGATCTTATCGGGCATGACATTCCTATACCAGATACCCCTTCTGGGATAAGGAATCCCCCGATAAAGACCCAAAAGTCCATAAGGTGACTTGATTTTCATCTCCATCAGTAGTTCCCGGGACGGCAGATTTTCAATTACTACGGCAATGTTTTCCATCTTTTCTCTGAATTTTTCAGGAAGGCTGCTTATTGCCTCTGCTACTAATTCTTCAAATTCTTCTTCAGTTACTTTCATTTTATTTTGCTGTCTCTTCTTTCACTTTTTTTATAAATTCTTTCACTTTCTGCATATATTGGTCCCTTGCCACTTCTCGTGAGGTCAGCGCAAGTAAAGCAATCGGGTTCTTTTGACAAATACCTTCCATATCGGCAAATACTTTCTCAATATCCGAACCTAATCGGGTACAGAAAAAAGCTACTTCTTTAAAATTGTCTTTGTATAAAGAAAGATAGGTTCTAATAGGGGTAGAAATATTAGAAGACCAGACAGGGGTTCCGATAATAACCAGATCATATAAAGAAGGATTATTCTTTATCTCTTTAATTGCGGTTAATTTTCTCAAGTTAGCATCAGTCCCAGCACTTAAGAAACCGGGAATTCCCTTCCTGTTTTTCAAATCAAAAATCTCTTCCTTATCACACTTTAAGATATCTGAAATAGCTTCAGCTATTTTTTTAGTTCTCCCGCTTCTCGAATAAAATACTACCAATATTTTCATTGAAAACACCTTTCCCTAGTCCTTTATAATAAAAAATATCTAATTATTTTTACCCTGCTGCATCAGATTTTGCATCATCTCCTGCATATTTGGACCTGATAATTCTACTTTATTCACATCGAACAGGTCATCAGGAAGTCCCTGATTTATCTTTAAAGATTTAGTGAGAACGGTCATCGTCTGCACTTCATTTATAAACACTTCGATCTTATAAGGTAATTCCCAACTACCTTTAGCTTTTCTGAAATCGGAAAATGTAGTACGAACTTTATTTCCATCACTACTATCCCCTTCAGCTTGTATTAAAAATAATCTATCTTTATCCACCCATAATCTTTTATAGGGAGATTCTCTCTCGATTTCTAATTCCAAGAGATAACATTCTCTGTTTCCAATCCTCTCTATCCCTATATATTTCGTTTTATCGGAAATAAATTTCCACCAATTCATCCCCGTTTGATATTGCATCTGCTCCTCTGCTTGTTCAATAGTAAGTTTTTTCTTTCCGACAAAGGGTGATATCATCCAGGTATAATATCTATTCTACTAATCATTCTACCAAAACTCAAATAATTCCGTTCCTTTTATTATATCCTCGCCAATAACGGCTGTAAATCCACCCCAAATTTACCGAAGGAAGACGATCTAATTTAGAACCCCAATTTTTAACTATGGCGCGGGCTCGGATAAAATATTCATTAATCTGTTTTTGATTTAGTGCACTTAAACTGTTTTCGATAGAAGAAATTATTTCATCCTCGTAATTAATTATTAAAGGTTGAATTTTAACTTGTGCAGAATTAAAATTCAGTAAAGCCTTTCGATGAAAACGCTCACTCTCCCACCAATAAGATTTTGAATTATAATTTTCACTCCCCTCGCTATACTCAGTAGGAACAGTGGTATCAGGAGAAAAGACGGGGAAAAAGGGGCTTATACAGGGGTTAGAAGATCCGGTAGTATAAAAGAATTGCCCACCTTCACCAATTTTTGCAACCAGAGAGCATACTGTCTGGGTTCGGCGAAATAGTTTATCTGCTGCGTGCAGACATAGAGTGGCGCCAGGACCACGATTGGGAGTCCATTGGGGGTTATCCCCATGATCTCGTAAAATATTTATAAAATCTTTAGTAGTCAATCTCTTCTTCCTCTGTAAAAGCAAAGCTCGGGAGCGGTTTTCCCTTTCAGTCCCCTTGGCTGCCCAGGTCATAAATTTAGCGGAATAGCATTTTTGGAAATTAAAATCTTCTCTTTTTTTACAGTAACCTTTTTTAATTGCATTCTCTATTAATCCTTCGGAACAAGAATCATAATCTTTCTGTAAAGATATTATATTAGATATGCTCCAAACATCCTTAATTTTCTTCCAGGCCCACCAGCTTTTCACTGTCTCTAATACATAAGCCTCTTTCTTATCGGCAATTAAAAAACTGTTCATATACTTCAATTTAAATCGATAACCGCAATTACCTCCCTGTCCATGCTTTTCTAATAATTCAATAATAACTTCCAGTGCCTGTCGGGAAGTTCGGCTTCTTTCGAGAGCTAAGCGAACTAAATCCATACCGGTTAGACCTATCTTATCCGGCTTTTCTCTGGTAAATATTGCTTCATTACCGATAACCACCCCATATTCATTGGCTCCCATCTCTGCGCCGAACATCTCTGCGCCGAACATCCAGAATGGTTGACAGAGTAATACCCGGGCGGTTTCTGGAATCTGGGGGATAGTCAAATAGGAACATTGAACAGTTTCACTTGATTTATGCTTTTTGCGGGGGACTATAAGTATATTCTGAGCTTCATCAGGTTCTCGATCACTATTTTTGCCAAAAAAGGTAAAACCTTCTTCAGC
>NBMG01000099.1 GCA_002084865.1 Candidatus Atribacteria bacterium 4572_76 | reverse complement strand
AAAAAGCAGGATATTTAAAATAGAAGAGGGGAAGATAATTAATCTATGAAAAAGAAAGACATAGTTTCCTTTAAAACCGCCTTGGAGAGTTTTTTAAAAGAAAAAAAATGGAGCAAAAAGATAAAAGGATACCAAATAATTAGTAATTGGGAGAGCCTGGCGGGGAAAGAGATTGCCCGAGCTTCCCAGCCTATTAAAATACAGGATAAGTGCCTTTTTCTGGCCGTAAAAAGTAATGTTTGGGCTAATGAACTGAATTTAAGAAAAGGAGAACTTATTGAAAAAATAAACCGGGAAGCGGGAGAAAAAATAATTTCTAATGTCCTGTTTAAGATCCGAAGACCTCAGTTCAGTTAGAGAAGGAGAATTTTGACATAAGGGCTATAATATAGTAAAATTAATCAGGTTTTTAGAATAATAAAACGAATCCTCATAGTTAATTATAAAAATAAAAACCGTGGCGGTAAGCTGCGGTTTCGTTTTGATAGGAGTTTATACTATTGTCAAAAAGAAAAAAGAAAACCAATAACCCAGAAAACCAATATACTGCTAAACAGATACAGGTTTTAGAGGGCTTAGAAGCCGTTAGAAAAAGGCCCAGCATGTACATCGGGAGTACTTCCAGCAGAGGACTGCACCATCTTTTAGATGAAGTGGTAGACAACAGTATCGATGAGGCGATGGCCGGCTATTGTAAAAAAATAGAAGTGGTTATCCACCGGGATAACAGTGTTACCGTAACCGATAACGGGCGGGGGATCCCGGTTGACATTCACAAAGAAACCAAATTGCCGGCGCCTGACCCGACTGTTTTTGAAGACACCACCTTTAATTTTGATATCATTACTCACCGGCTAAGAGAAATCGCTTTTTTAAACGCCGGAGTCAAGATTAATTTAAAAGATGAAAGGGAAGAGAATAAAGAAGCTTCTTATAAATACAACGGTGGGATAAGTGAATTTGTCAGCCATCTAAATAAAAACAAAGACCTTTTATTTCCCAAGCCTATCTGTTTTAACGGAAAGAAAGAAGACATAGAAGTAGAAATCGCCTTACAATATAATACCGGCTATACAGAAAACATCCTTTCTTTTGCCAATAATATAAATACCGAAGAAGGCGGGACCCATTTGGCCGGATTTAAAGCAGCAATAACCAGAGTAATAAACGATTATGCCCGCAATAATTTGTTGTCTAATGGCAGAAAATCGTCTTTAAAAGATGGAGAAAATAATCTTTCCGGTAATGATGTAAGAGAGGGATTGACCGCCGTAATTAGCGTAAAACTATTAAACCCTCAGTTCGAAGGCCAGACTAAAACCAAGCTGGGAAACAGTGAGGTAAGAGGGATAGTGTCTTATATTGTCGGAGAAGGCCTGAGTAATTTTCTTAACGAGAATCCTAATGTAAGCAAGAAGATACTATCTAAATCCATTTCTGCCTTAAATGCCAGGGAAGCAGCCCGAAAAGCCCGGAATCTAATCCGGCAAAAAAACGGAATATTAGGATTGGGGACTCTCCCCGGAAAATTAGCCGATTGTTCGGAAAAAGACCCTCTGTTCAGAGAGATATTTTTAGTAGAGGGTGATTCCGCAGGAGGCTCTGCCAAACAGGGGAGAGATAGGAGGTTTCAGGCTATTCTGCCCCTAAGGGGTAAAATTTTAAATGTAGAAAAAGCACGCTTACATAAAATATTAGATAATAACGAAATAAGGTCAATGGTTACCGCTTTAGGGATAAACATCGGGGAAGATTTAGATATTACAAAACTAAGATATTATAAAATTATTATAATGACCGATGCCGATGTCGACGGGGCCCACATAAAAACTCTACTTTTAACCTTTTTCTTCCGTTATATGAAACCTTTAATCGAAAGAGGGAATGTTTATATTGCCCAGCCCCCTCTCTATAAACTTGAATATAATAAAGAAAGTTGTTATTTATACAGCGATCAGGAGCTAAACGATAAGTTAAAAGAGATAGACGGCAACCCCCGAATTCAGAGGTATAAGGGTTTAGGAGAAATGAATCCCGAGCAGTTATGGGAAACTACCATGAACCCGGGAAACAGAGTTTTAAAGAGAATAGAGCTGGAAGATAATATAGAAGCAGAAACCATGTTTACGGTTTTAATGGGGGATAAGGTTGAGCCCAGAAGAGATTTTATATATCAACACAGCTTAGAAGTAAAGGAGCTGGATTTTTAATTCGTATCTCGTATCTCGTGAATCGTATCTCGTTAAGACGGTTAGCAAGTTAACCTGTTACCCGGTTTAAGAATTAAAATTATCATGGCCAGCTGTATCAATTATTAACTCTCATTATTTAACTTTGGAACTTGTATTTGAAATTAATGATTAGAATTAACTGCTTAACTGGCAAACGGGGCAACTAGGTAACTATATGGGTGATACGATGTACTAACAACTAAATTAATAGGTAAATTGGTCAATTGGCCAATTGGTGCATCGGTGAATTAATTTATTGGTCAATTGATGAATTGGAGAATTGTTAAATTATGAAAGAAGAAGAAAAAGATAATTTGGATAATAGTAAAAAAGAAGAAAGAGAAGAGCGCGAAGAAGAACTTACAGATGCAAGCAGGTGTTTGCCTACCGATGTCGGAGGGGAGATAAAAGAGGCCTATCTCAGTTACGCCATGAGCGTAATAGTAGGGCGGGCCTTGCCTGACGTCCGTGACGGATTAAAACCGGTTCACCGCCGGGTATTATATTCTATGGAAAAAATGGGTAATACGCCCGACAAACCTTACAAAAAATCGGCTCGAATAGTGGGAGACATAATAGGTAAATACCATCCTCATGGCGATATGGCAGTATATGATACTATTGTAAGAATGGCCCAGGATTTTTCCTATCGTTATCCTCTGGTTGATGGTCAGGGAAATTTTGGTTCGATAGATGGCGACTCGGCAGCTGCCCAAAGATATACCGAAGTTCGAATGTCCAAGATTGCCCAGGAATTATTAGCTGATATAGACAAAGAGACGATTGACTTTGTCCCCAATTACGATAATTCCCTTAAAGAACCGACCGTTTTACCGTCAAAAGTTCCTCAACTTTTACTTAACGGTTCTTCGGGAATTGCCGTAGGAATGGCCACTAATATTCCTCCCCATAATTTAGGAGAAGTAGTGGATGGCGCAGTAATGATAATCGAAAATCCCCAAGTTTCTGTGAAAGAATTAATAACCGCAATTGAAGGCCCCGATTTTCCCACCGGCGGCATAATTTGCGGCAGGACGGGGATAAGGAGCGCCTATGAAACCGGAAGGGGAATTATAAAGATGCAGGCTGCGGTATTTACCGAAGGAGCAGATGGCGGAAAGAATGGAGGCACCAAAACCCCCCGTATAATAATTAAAGAACTACCTTATCAAACAAATAAAGCAAAACTAATAGAGGATATCGCTCAACTGGTTCAAGATAAAAAGATTCCTGATATTACCCATTTAAGGGATGAATCAGACAGAAAAGGGATGCGGATAGTTATTGAATTAAGGAGAGGCGCCAATATTGATATAGTGCTGAACAATTTGTATAAGCATACCAAGATGAAAACTACCTTCGGGGTTAACATTTTAGCAATTTCCCAGGGCCGGCCAAAGCTTTTTAATTTAAAAGAATTATTGGAATGTTTTTTGGCCCACCGTAAAGAGGTGGTGGAAAGAAGAACCAGATATGAATTAAGAAAAGCCAGAGAAAGAGCCCATATTTTAGAAGGCTTGAAAATTGCCCTGTCTAATATTGATGAAGTAGTGCAGGTTATTAAAAAATCGGACAACGTAAAAACAGCGCACGCTAAGCTGAAAAACAGGTTCGGATTAAGCGATATTCAGGCACAGGCTATTTTAGATATGAGGCTGCAATGTTGATAATCAGAGACGAGCTGTTGGAAATAAAGGAGAAATACGGCGATGAAAGAAGAACTGAGATAATAGAAGACGAAGGAGAGTACGAGATTGAAGACTTTATCAGTTTAGAGGACATTGTAATAACTTATACCCGGGACGGATACCTTAAGCGGCTTCCTTTGAGCACTTACAGAAAACAGAGGAGGGGAGGGAAAGGTAAAATCGGCATGACCACCAAATTAGAAGACCTTGTAGACCAGGTATTTGTTACCACCAACCTTCATGATATCTTATTTTTCACCAGCAAAGGAATAGTTTATAGAAGAAGAGCATATCAGATTCCCGAGGGGGGAAGAACTTCCCGGGGGGTTGCAGCCATCAATCTGTTAGGCATTGAAAAAGGCGAACACATCACCACTCTTATTCCTATAGAGAGTGATGAACTGGTAGAATCAAAGGAAGAAAATAACGAAAAGTGTCTGTTCATGGCCACCAAAAAAGGGAAGATAAAAAAAGTTTCTCTTTCTCTTTTTTCCAACTTAAGAAATATCGGTATTATTGCCCTGCGCCTTTTACCCGGCGATGAATTAATCGGGGTAAAACTTGCTGAGGACAATGAACATGTTATTTTAACTACCAAGCACGGAAAAGCTATCCGTTTTTCGGGAGACCCGATAAGATCTATGGGGAGAACCGGTATCGGGGTGAAAGGCATAGCTTTAAAAGATGAAGATTTTATTGTGAATATCAACTTGGTCCCCCCGGATACGGATAAATACTTATTGTTAGTTACCGAGAAGGGATATGCCAAAAGAACACCCTTGCAGGAATTCAGGGAATTTAGTAATCGAGGCGGCCAGGGGCTAAGAGCTATTAAACTCACCGAAGAAAAAGGATTAGTGGTAGATGTTAAAGTGGTGAGCGAAGAAGACGAGATAGTACTAATCAGCCAACAAGGGATTGTTATTCGGGTTCCGGTCAAAGAGATTCGTCATACCGGGAGATATACACAGGGAGTCAGGGCAATGAACCTTGCTCCGGAAGACAAGGTGGCCAGCGTTGCCCTGGTATCGAACGAAGACGTTGACCTGGGCTAAATTTTGACAAAATTAAATTAGAGTGCTAAAATTATAAAAATTTAATAACAGGCCGATGACGGGAAGAGTAGGTTGAAGATTTTTTAAGATAGGAATTTTTCGACCGAAGACCAGCCCGGAGGCTTAAGATGAATCTTGTAAAAAGAGTAAATCTTTCGGGAGAAGACCCTTACAGCTTAAAAGAGAGTTCTGAAAAAGACAATTTCAGAGAAATAAAGTGGAACCGCGAAAATCTTTCGTCTTTATATTTAACATATAAGGCGAAAGATTTTTTTATATGCTAACCACTAAACAGGAAGGTTGATGAATAACTATGAAGAAAGAAACCGTAAATATCGGGATAATCGGATTGGGCACGGTAGGTCAGGGAA
>NBMG01000098.1 GCA_002084865.1 Candidatus Atribacteria bacterium 4572_76 | reverse complement strand
CGTAGGACAGGCGTCTCGCCTGTCTCATTAAATGTAAGGGTTTGATTCATTTTCACCAATTAATATAGTGAATAGTCGTATAGTTAGGAAAGAAAGAGTCATAAAACAGAAGACAGTAAACAAAATTAAGTAAAAAAATATCATTGTAGAATAGTTTTTCTCTGTCATTGCGAGGCGAAGCCGTGGCAATCCCTTTTAATAGGAAGCAATATTATGTTTACATAATAACTAATAAAATAAATACCGTTTTATATACTGGAGTCACCAGCAATTTAAAGAAAAGAATTTGGGAACATAAGGAAAAATTAATTGAAGGATTTACAAAAAACTATAATATCAATAAATTAATATATTTTGAAATATATAATGACCCAGAAAATGCCATATTAAGAGAAAAACAGATAAAAGCAGGTTCAAGGATTAAGAAGGTTAAATTGATTACGGGAATTAATCCGGAATGGAAAGATTTATATGATAAACTATAAAACATGTCATTGCAAATAGCAGTTACATAATGTGACGGGATTGCTTCGGTCGTTTTACTCCCTCGCAATGACATTTTTATCTTTTAGTTAATCTAAAAAATTTATATTAGAAAAAATTAATCACGAATCTCGTATGATTACTAACTTAATTAAAAAACTTAATTGATATATCATCAAAAGAAGTTATTGAACCTATGGGCTCTTGGAAGAAGACCAATTCCTGTGGGGAGCTCAGGAAAGATGATATAGGAAAAGAAGTAATCTTAATGGGCTGGGCTCAGAGCAGAAGAGATCATGGCGGTTTGATTTTTATTGATTTAAGAGACCGCGAAGGGATAACACAAATTGTATTTGACCCGGAAGATTCTGCTGAAGCACACACAAAAGCTCATATCATCAAAAATGAGTATGTGCTTGCAGTTAAAGGAAAGGTTGTTTCTCGTTTAACCGGTTCTAAAAATCCCAATATGCCAACCGGAGAAATCGAAATCAAAGCCAGCCAGGTAAAAATATTAAATATTTCTGACACCTTACCTTTTAACATAAATGATAAGATAGAAATAAATGATAATTTAAGATTAAAATATAGATATCTGGATTTAAGACAGTCAAAGATGCAAAGAAATTTGCATTTACGGCATCAAGTTTGTATGGAAATTAGAAATTATTTAAACAGTAAAAAATTTTTGGATATCGAGAGATTATATAGTTCCCAGTAGAGTAAATCCGGGTAAATTTTATGCCCTGCCTCAATCTCCCCAATTATTTAAACAATTATTGATGGTTTCAGGATTTGAAAAATATTACCAGATAGTAAGGTGTTTTCGCGATGAAGATTTAAGAGCTGACCGGTCACCTGAATTCACTCAGCTTGATATGGAGATGTCTTTTGTGGACAGAGATGAAATATTCAATTTAGTAGAGGAAATGTTTGTTTATTTACTTAACAAATTATTTGGCATAAAAATAAAAATACCTTTTCGCAGAATGGATTATCAAGAAGCAATTTCCAAATACGGAGCAGATAAACCCGACTTAAGATTTGGAATGGAGATAATAAATTTAACCGAAGTATTTCGAAAAAGTTCTTTTAAGGTATTTGGAGAAATGATTCAAAATAAAGGAGAAATATGCGCTATTAAAGTTGAAAGTGATAAGGAGTTTTCCCGAAAGAAACTTGATGACTTACAATTATTTATTAGCTCATTTAGGGCAAAAGGGTTAGCCTATATAAAAATTAGAGAAGGAAAAGATTTTCAATCTTCCATAGCCAAATTTCTTTCTCCCGAAGAGATTGAAAAAGTTAAACTTAAAACTAATGCGAATCCGGGAGATATTATTTTAATTGTTGCTGGCCAAAAGGGAGTAGTTTATGAGGCGTTAGGAAATTTAAGATTAAAATTAGCCAACGATTTAAACCTTATCAATAAAGATAAAAAGGAATTTAATTTTCTCTGGGTTACTAATTTCCCATTGTTAGAATATAATTCGGATGAAAAAAGATATGAAGCAGTTCATCATCCTTTTACCGCTCCTCTGGAAGAAGATATTAAATTATTAGATACTAATCCTTTAAAAGTACGTTCAAAAGCGTATGATTTAGTGCTTAACGGAAATGAAATCGGAGGAGGAAGTATTAGAATACATAATACAAACCTTCAAAAAGTAATTTTTAGGTTATTAGGAATAGATGATAAGAAAGCTGAACAAAAATTTGGATTTTTATTGCAAGCCCTAAAATATGGAGCACCGCCCCATGGAGGAATCGCCTTCGGTTTGGATAGGATGGTTATGCTTTTAGCCGGAACTTCCTCAATCAGAGAGGTAATTGCCTTTCCCAAGACCCAAAGAGCAACCTGTCTGTTAACCGATGCTCCATCTGAAGTGGATAAAAAGCAATTGAAGGAACTTTATATAAAATTAGATTTACCACAAGGTAGCGTATAGCGTTTAGCGTAGAGCGTATAGAAATATAGTATTGCGTAAAGATTCCGATATTTTTTACTTTAATGTTACTTTTTTTCTACCTTTCCTTTTTTTCTTGGCTCGATACTCGATACTATATACCCGATACTGTTTTGATATTGAAAGATATTATGAATTATGATATTATAAGACCGAAAAGAAATAAACAATTACCCTGCTGTGTTCGTGCGACTGATTAAGTTTTGAGCCAACACATATAAAGAGGGATCGAGCTCTAAATGTGGAATGTAGGCCTGAGGTAAGTCTCCCTCCATCGGAGGAAAGGCAAATACCTAACGTTAACCATTTAGTTGACGCGGAAACATTTTTTCTTCACGCAATACTCGATACGCAATACGCAGTACGAATTATATTTTGACAAAAATAATAAATAAATATATTATATAATCATTAAATTTTATATGATATTTTAATATTTATGTAACATCGAACTTTTTTAATAATAATCAGGGGTTTCAGGGGAATAGTCCCCCTGACTATTCTGTTATGAACAAAGAAGAAATTCGGAGAAAAATACTAAAAAAAAGGCTTTCCCTGTCTTCTGAAGACATAAGAGATAAAAGTCGACAAGTATTTTTAAGCCTGACCAAGACCATAGAGTATATAAATTCCCAAAATATTATGTCTTATGTTGCTACCAGAAGTGAAGTACAGACCGAAGAATTAATTAAAATATCTATTAAAATGGGTAAAAATATTTTTGTTCCCATTATCTTACCAGAATGTCATAACTTAGCTCCTTCGAAGATATTTGATTTTGATAATGAATTAGAAAAAGGCAAAAAGGGGATTTTGGAGCCAAAAAGAGAATACTATAGATTATTTTGATCTGAACGGGAATAGAATTGGCAGGGGTTTCGGGTATTACGATAATTTTTTAAGAAAAGTTTGCCCTTCTGCTAAAATTATTGCTTTAGCTTTTGAAATGCAGATAGTAAAAAAAATACCCAATGATAAAAATGATATCCCGGTAGATAAGATAATAACGGAGAAAAGAATAATAACTAGCGTAGAGCGTACAGCGTAGAGCGTAGAGTTAGAGAAAGAAAAAGACGAAATATAAAAAACCAATTTCCCTCTATCATTCCCACGAAAGTGGGAATCCAGGAGAGGAAGATAAGAAAAAGATAGATTTCCGTTTTCATTGGAATGACATAAATAAAAAGTTAATAGGGAATAGATATTGAAAACAAGAAGTTTTAAAGACCTTATAGTTTGGCAAAAAGCTTACAAATTAACCTTGGAAATATATACAATTACTAAAACTTTCCCAAGACATGAAATATATGGTTTGACTCAACAGATGAGAAAAGCAGCAATTTCATTACCTTCGAATATAGCTGAAGGATATGGAAGGAAACATAAAGCAGAATATCAACAATTTTTATTTATAGCCTATGCTTCATTGTTGGAATTAGAAACTCAATATTTATTATCTCTTGATTTAAATTATATAAATAAAAATGAAATTATTGAAAATCTTATAAAAGAAGTTGGCAGTATGCTGTACAGAATGATTTATCCTATACGCTAAACGCTGTACGCTATACTTTATACGATATGCGCATTACGCAATACGATATGCGATAAAAGGAAGGATGTAAAGACTATGGAAGTAAACAAAAAAAATGAAGTAGAAAAAACAGAGAACCGTTCTAAAGAAGAAATGAATGAAATGATTAACCAATCTTTAGAAAAATTTAAAAAAATAAAAAGAGGAGATATAATTAAAGGCCAGATAATGAAAGTCGATGAAGATGGATATCTGGTTGATATACAATATAAAATGGAAGGCCATCTTCCTAAAACCGAAAAATCACTCTTTTCTAAAGAAGAAGAAACTATAACCCACACTTTAGAGATTGGTGATGAAGTTTATCTATATGTTGTTAATGTCGATGAAAAAAACGGAAATCTTACTTTATCAAGAGAGATGGCGAAATATTTTCAACTATGGGAAAAACTTAATGAATTATACAGAAAGAAAGAAAAGATTAATGCAGAAGTAATCGAAAAAAATTCAAATGGTTTGATTGTTAATGTAGGGTTAAAAGGATTTGTCCCCAAATCCCAGATCGAAACCAAATTTATAAAAGATGAAGATTTAGACAAATATATAGGGAAAAAATTAGATTTTGTTATAATCAAACTGGAAAAAAGGGAGAATAAAGTAATTCTTTCTCATCGTTTAATTGTGGAGAAAGAACGTAAAGTAATGCATAAAAAGACATTAGCTGATTTAACAGTGGGACAGGAAAAAGAAGGGATTGTAACCAATATTACTAAATTCGGAGCATTTGTAGATATAGGCGGAGTCGAAGGATTACTTCATATTTCAGAAATTACCTGGCGTGATATGAAAGATGCCACTAAATTGCTAAAAGTTGGGGATAAAATAAAGGTAAAAATTATTGAATACAATAAAGAAAATAAAAGAATATCCCTGAGCATAAAGCAATTCTCCCCGGATCCCTGGGAAAACATTAAAGATAAGTACTCTATTGGTGACGAAGTAGAAGGAAAAGTAATAAAAATAAAAGATTTTGGTGCATTTATTGAAATAGAAGAAGGCCTTAATGGCCTGTTGCATATTTCAGAAATGGCCTGGGCTTATGTAAAGAACCCTTCAGAATTAATTTCCGAAGGAGAGGTTTTAAAATTAAGAATTTTAGAGATGGAGCCTGAGAAAAAGAAAATATCTTTAGGCTTAAAGCAATTATTGCCCAACCCCTGGGAGGATGTTAAGAAAAAATATCCTGTTGGTTCAGTTGTGGAAGGAAAAATTACTCAAGTAACTTCTTATGGAGCCAATGTAGAGTTGGAAGCAGGTGTATCCGGCGTAATTCATTTATCTGAAATTGATTGGGAATATGTAGAAAGACCTTCTGTAATATTAAAAAAATATATGGTACTTCCATTGAAAATAATAAAAATAGACGAGGATGCCCACTTAATATTTTTAAGTAGAAAACAAACTTTACCCAACCCCTGGGAGGATATAGATAAATATTGTAAGATAGATTCTATTGTAAAGGGCAAGGTAATAAGAGTAAGAGACTTCGGAGCATTTGTTAAATTAGAAAAAGGGATAGAAGGATTTGTGCCTGTATCAGAAATTGATTGGGAGAGGATTAAACATCCGAGCGAGAAGTTGAAGAAAGATAAAGAATATGAATTTAAGGTAATAAAAATAGATAAAGAAAAATTTCAGCTGACTTTAAGTATGAAAAGATTGTTACCAGACCCCTGGGTAGAGACAAAAAAGAAATACGCAGTTGGAACCTTGGTGGAGGGTAAAGTAGTAAATCTTACCGATTTTGGAGCTTTTGTGAACTTGGAAGAAAATATCGATGGATTGGTTCCCTTATCGGAAATATCCCATAAAAAAATAGATAATCCGGAGAGTATTCTTTCGGTGGGAGAAGAAGTGACAGCTTTAGTGATAAAATTAGATAGTCGAAGGAAAAAGATAAGCTTAAGTATTAGAAGAGCTGAAAAAGAAGAACAAAAAAGATTTATGAAAGAGTATAATAAAAAACAGAATGTAGATAAAATACTGTTTAAGGATTTATTCGGAGACCTGTTTACCAAGAAATAAACTAGTCGTTAGTGAATAGTGAATAGTCGTTAGTTTTAAATACAAGATGTAAGTTTTAAGTTTACGGTTCTTAGTTTTTAGCGTAGGATAAAATTAAAAAGTTAAAGCTAAAAGCGTAAAACTATAATTAAAAATTCAAAACTTTTTTGCATAAAGTATTGTTTTTAATGTAGGGGTCGGATTTATCCGACTCGTTATCATTCTCTGTCATTCCCGCGAAACCTGTCCTCGACCTGATCGGGGAGCGGGAATCTATCCTTGACAGGCGAGACGCCTGTCCTACGGTGGGTATACACAAAGTCTGCCCCCTACATTAACTAGCTAACTAATTCTACCCGCTCTACGCTAAACGCTATACGCTAGTTTGCACGAGATACGAGATACGAATTTGTGAATATGGGGTGAGTTATATAAATGGAAATGCCCAAAAAAACATATACCAATAAAAAAATCGGAGAAATTTTAATTGAACAGGGATTAATCACTCCCCAACAATTAAAAGAAGCCCTTGAAGAACAAAAAAACGGTAACAATAAACGATTAGGTGAAATATTTGTTGAAGCAGGGATAATAAGCAAGGAAGAACTATATGAAGTTTTACAATATGTTTTCGAAACGGAATATGTGGACCTATCAAATTATGTAATTGACCCGGAAGTAATATCTCTTATACCCGAGAAGATTGCCTTACAGTTTAAATTAATCCCCATAAGCAAAAGTGATTATGAATTAATTATTGCTATGGCAAATCCCTTAGATGTATATGCTATAGATTTTGTAAGAAGCCATACTAAGATTAAAAGGATAAAATCATTGTTTGCTCCCGAAGAAGATATTTTAAATACTATTACTAGTTATTATGAATTGGGCGAATATGACGATATAATTGAAAAATTAGGGACAGAAATAGTTTTTAAGGAAGAGGAAGAAGAGGAAGATTCTAAAAAATTAGAAGCAATAAGTAGGGAAGCCCCCATTATACAGCTGGTAAATATGTTAATTGTGCAAGGCGTTAAGGACAGAGCAAGTGATATTCATATTGAACCTAATGAAAAAGGACTTTTAATTCGTTTTCGCATTGATGGAATGCTTCATGATATTAGAACTTTACCCAGCGCAATAAAATCCGCAGTTGTATCCCGAATAAAAATATTAGCCAAAATGGACATTGCTGAAAGACGCCTTCCTCAGGATGGACGTTTTCAGGTAAAATTTGGAACCAGGGAAGTTGACTTAAGAGTTTCAACTATCCCTACTGTATTGGGCGAGAAAGTAGTTTTAAGATTATTGGATAAAAGTAAAGGATTGATAAAATTAGAACAACTCGGATTCACCCTAAAGCAATTAAAGAAATTTAAATCGATAATTTACAGATCTTATGGAATAATTTTAATTACCGGACCCACAGGCAGTGGGAAAACTACTACTTTATATGCCGCTTTAAACCAGGTAAATTCCAAAGATAAAAATATTATAACCGTAGAAGATCCGGTAGAATATAAATTAAGCAGAATAAACCAGATTCAAATATTGCCAAAAATAAACTTAACTTTTGCTAACGCGCTACGCTCAATATTAAGACAGGATCCGGATGTTATAATGGTTGGGGAAATAAGAGATGCTGAAACTGCTCAAATTGCAGTGCAAGCTGCTTTAACCGGGCATTTGGTCTTCAGTACTCTTCATACCAATGATGCTGCCAGCGCCTTAACCAGATTGATTGATATGGATGTTGAAACTTTTTTAATTTCATCTTCAGTAATAGGAGTAATAGCTCAAAGGTTAGTTAGAGTTATATGTGAAAAATGTAAAGAAGAATACATACCGGGAAAAGATGTTTTAAAAGGACTTAATATAAAAGCCAACTCGAATGGCAATGATGATGCTGAAGTTAAACTATATAGGGGAAAAGGCTGTTCTTTTTGTAAAAATACAGGGTATTATGGAAGAACTTCTATATATGAACTTGTTGTCTTGGATGAAGAGATTAGAGAATTAATAATCTCAAAAGCCTCAAGTAATATCATCAAGGAAACTGCTATTAAGGATGAAAACGCTAAAGGATAGTGGGCTGGAAAAAGCATTGCAGGGAATTACTACTATTGAAGAAGTGCTAAGAGTGGCAGGATAAGTGTAAAACCGTATCTCGCATCTCGTGAATCGTATCTCGTAAAGGAAACAGATGGACAAGAAAATTAAAAATTTTAGAGATTTAGATATATGGAAAAAAGGTATAGAAATAGTTAAAGATATA
>NBMG01000097.1 GCA_002084865.1 Candidatus Atribacteria bacterium 4572_76 | reverse complement strand
TCGATAAAGCCTTAGAAGAAATCAGCCAAAACAGAGGCATCCTCTATGACCCGGAAGTAGTAGATGCTTGTCTTAAGCTCTTTAGAGAAAAAGGATTTAAATTTGAATAAAAAAAAGAATGGAACTAAAAGAAAATAAAATTAACTGGTATACGCGTACAGTTAAAGATGTTACTCAATATTTCAATGTTGATTCATCAAAGGGTTTGTCATCTAAAGAGGTAAAAACCCGCCTGGAAAAATTTGGCCCAAATCAACTGAAGGAAAGTAAGGGAAGAACCGTATGGGATATGTTTTTTGATCAATTTAAAGAGGTTCTGGTACTTATTTTACTAATTTCTGTTATTATTTCTATATTTTTGGGAGAAGCAGGCGATGCAATAGTTATTGCTGTGATTTTAGTTTTAAATGCCACACTTGGTGTCGTACAGGAGTTTAAAGCGGAGAAATCTTTGGCAGCCTTAAAGAAGATGACTGTGCCAGATGCTCTTGTTATGAGAAATGGTAAACCAACCAAAATTAAATCCAATCAACTTGTACCCGGCGATATTGTTCTTCTTGAAGCGGGTGATCGGATTCCTGCTGACCTTCGTTTATTTAAAGTAACGGATATAAAAGTGCAGGAAGCTATTTTAACCGGAGAATCAGAGCCGGTGGAAAAGAATAGTAATGCGCTTGAGCAGGATAAAATTCCTCTTGGTGATAGAAAAAATATGGCTTTTATGGGAACAACCATTATTGCCGGTCGAGGGGAAGGAATTGTAGTTGCCACCGGCATGGATACCGAAATGGGAGAGATTGCAGGTATGCTGGAAGAGGGGAAACGGGAACCTACTCCACTCCAGCAAAAATTAAATATTATGGGTAAGAAATTAGGTTTACTGATATTAATGATTGTAGCAATAATAATTCTTCTAGGGTGTATTCGTGGTATTGAGTTTTTTGATATGTTTCTGATTGGAATATCCCTGGCAGTTGCTGCCGTTCCGGAAGGCTTGCCCGCGGTAGTAACCATAGTTCTTGCTTTAGGTGTACAGCGAATGATTAAAAAAAATGTCATTATCCGTCAACTACCCGCCGTAGAAACATTGGGTGCTACTACCGTTATTTGTTCTGATAAAACAGGGACATTAACCCAAAACCAGATGACTGTAAAAATATTGGCCCTACCGGATAAAACTATTGAAGTGGAAGGGGAAGGTTACCAGCCATTTGGGCAGTTTTACCATTCGAGTCGAACTATTCAACCAAGTGATGATTTGACTATCTCTCTTTTGTTAAAAGGAGCTGTTCTTTGCAATAATGCAATATTACAACAAAACAGTGATAATCAGCAATGGGAAATTATTGGAGACCCGACTGAAGGGGCATTAGTGGTAACATCTGCCAAAGCAGGTTATCAGAAAAAGGGGTTGGAAAATGAATATCCTCGGATAAAAGAACTACCCTTTGATTCAGATAGAAAAAGAATGTCAACGATCCACCGGAGTCCTGAGGAATCATTCATCGTATTTGTAAAAGGTGCACCCGATAAGGTGATTACTCAGTGTAAATATTATATGGAAAATGGTAAGCAAAAAGAATTTGACGATTCTGCAAGAGAAAAAGTATTTGAGCAAAATAAAAAATTAGCCGCCTCAGCATTAAGGGTTTTGGCATTGGCTTATCGAAAACTTAATGATGGGGAAGAAAATGGATTGAATCAGAAATTAAAAAACGAAGATATTGAAAATGATTTAATTTTTTTAGGATTAATGGCAATGATAGATCCTCCACGCAAAGAAGCGATTCATTCCGTAGATACCTGTCGAAAGGCAGGGATTCAGCCCATAATGATAACCGGGGATTATTCTTTAACCGCTAAGGCAATTGCATCACAGTTAGGCATTTATCATTCCGGAGATCGAATCATTACCGGCATGGATTTAGAAAACATGACCCAAGAAGAGCTGGAGAAAGTAGTATTAAACACAACGATTTTTGCTCGTGTTTCCCCCCGGCACAAGCGTAGGATTGTGAGAGCTTTACAGAAAAATAGGCAGGTTGTGGCCATGACCGGTGATGGGGTTAATGATGCACCCGCCCTGAAGGAATCTAATATCGGTGTTGCGATGGGGATTACCGGAACAGATGTATCCAAAGAAGCATCCGACATGATTCTTATGGATGATAATTTTAGTTCTATTGTAGCGGCAGTAGAAGAGGGAAGAAAAATCTATCAGAATATTAAAAAATTCATACAATATTTATTATCCTGTAATTTGGGAGAGATTCTTACCATCTTTTGTGCTATTTTAATCGGGCTTCCCCGACCTTTAATTCCGATCCAAATTCTTTGGGTGAATCTGGTGACAGATGGTTTGCCTGCTTTAGCACTTGGTTTGGATCCTGCCGAGGAAGACCTGATGAATCAAATGCCTCGCGAACCGGATGAGGCAATTTTTTCCGGCAAGATGGGATTTAATATCTTTTCCCAGGGGATATTTATTGGGGCAATTACCTTGGTTGCCTTTATTCTGGGCATTAGAAATTATTCATTGGAAATTGGGCAGACTATGGCTTTTGCTACCCTCAGCTTTTCGCAATTATGGCAATCCCTGAATTCTCGTTCTCCTCGCTTATCATTAATAAAGTTGGGCGTCTTGACCAACCGTTATTTAATTTTAGCTATCCTGATTTCCGGTTCCCTTCAGCTGGGAGTTATGTTAATCCCGACTTTTCAACAAATATTTAAGGTGCTACCGCTTAATGGTTATCAATGGACAGTCGTTATTTTATTATCATTTTCACCTATTATATATGTAGAAATTTTAAAATTATTTGGATTGACTTATAAAAAGTAATTATTTCGCGAGGAACAGGGAACCATTCTCTGACACATTTAAAAAGGATCATATGGAAAAAAATAATATTCAACAAAATATTAGAAAACTTGCAGAATACCAAGGGATCGATGTGCTTGGATTTGCGGATGCATCTGAATTTAAAGATTATTTATTAAAAAATTCTAAACGTCGAGACCCCAAGCTCTCATTATCTGACGCAAAGACCATTATTGTTGTTGGCGTCTATATTGGTGGCCTTGTTCGGTGGAATCATTACCAATGCTAATCTTGAACATAATGACCAAGAAGAAACAAATCGATGCAAAAACTGTAAAAAATGTCAAGAGGCTTGTCCCTTAAAAGCACTTGAAAATGACTATATTTTGAATAAAGATAGATGCTTGTCTTATATTCTTCAAAATGATAGTATGCCTGAAGAAGTTAAAACTGTATCAGAAAATCGAATAATAGACTGTGAGATATGTCAACAGGTTTGTCCTTGGAATGCTAAACATATTAAGCAACCTTTAAATACACAAATGACATTAACCTTTCAAAAGAAGATAGCAGCCTGGGAAGATTTTTTTACCCTTACTAATCTTGTCAAGCTAACGGAACATAATTATAGAAAAACACTTGGTCACCTTAATACAGGTATTCCCTATTCAATATTTTATCGGAATGTTTTAATGGCAATGGAGCACATTCAGAACTAAAAAGATTTGACCCCAAGTCTTTTTATTCGTAGAAGTTATAAAAATAATTTAGTGAGGTTAATAATATGGAAGATTATTCTTTTTGGATGCTCTTTTTATCAGCAGCAATACTACTGAATATTGCTCCAGGACCTGATATGATTTATCTTATTTCTAAAACAATGTCTCAAGGAAAACGAGTCGGATTCGCTTCAATATTAGGATTGGGAACTGGAGCATTAATCCATACATTATTTGTCTCCCTGGGTATTTCAGCAATAATATCAACATCTGTAGTTGTATTTAAAATGATAAAATATACCGGTGCTGCTTATTTATTCTACCTGGGAATTAAAGCATTATTATCCGGGGGGCTAAAATTTAAAGAAAATAAGAAAAAAGAAGGCAAAAGTTCTTTTTTTAAATCTTTTTCTCAAGCTGTAATAATTGATATAACAAATCCTAAGGTCGCTCTATTTTTTATAGCATTTTTACCTCAGTTTTACACACTAAAACTTCCATGCAAATATTATTTCCTGTATTTTGTGTAAATATTTTTTTTCCTGACTTTGACACTTAATCTCACGAAACCCCTTATTTATCAACAAATAAAAAAATGAAAATGCGCATTTTTGCACTACATTTTCCTATTTTAAAGATAACTCCTCGGCGGGTGTAAGATTTTTTGGTGGTTTTATACGCGACAACCTTAAAACCTTATTACCCAGACTCTCAACCTTGGTTTTAATAAGAAACTTACTTTTTTTTATCTTAACTTCCGCAAAATTCATAGAATTTAGGGCTTCTCGAATTTGGGGTGGTGAAGCCGGTAGATGAGCCCTTTTAAGCTTAGATTCCAAGGTCCTCTCCAGGAGAAAGGCTAATATCTTTTTTCATATTTTTTATGCGAGAGGCAAGTATATAGTCATATCCTCTATCGGTAATCTTTTTCAGGTTTATCTTACTGTTTATACCCTTATCGGCCACGATAATTACTCTGCGTATACCAAAGCGCCTTTCCAGTTTTTGCAGGGCTACATCTAAGGTTTTTCCCTCAAAGGTGTTGCCGGGGAAAAGGTCATATCCTATAGGTCTTCCTTCCCGGTCTATAAGTAGTCCCATCACTACCTGAACCTCCTTGAATTTAGCTCTGGCAAGCCGATATAGCGATTTTGATGGCTATAGGTACTAAGTTTACTTTTTGGTTCAAGTAGATGTTGGATAGTCATAAGAAAAGAGGCCTCATTAAGGTTAAACCGGGTCTTTCTTGGGCTAGTCAGTTTATTTAATATTTTATCCAACTCGAATTCCTTCCATATCTTTTGGTAAACAATATAACCCCAGTTGACTATTTGAGCCTCGGAGAAGTTATCTAAGCTAACCAGATCTTTTGCTTGGGATAGCTCTAAGAGACGTTTGGCCAGATTTTGAAAGCTGGGATTGTTCTTGATTTGGTCTAATCTCCCCAGGTTAAATAAATATTCGTGTTTGGTGTTATTATCTTCTCGGTAAGATCTGACTAAATAAGCATATTCATATTGTCCTGATTTGGTAATCTTAATAAACATAAATATATTATACCATATATATCTACATTATCAAGTGCTATAATCATAAATATTATTATTTTGTTGCACTACAAATTTTAAGGCTAAAAAACAGAATGCTTATTTTATAAGGGTTTGAGGGGGCTAAATGGCTAAAAATCGGTTGCAAGTGTCAAACTCAGGAATCTGGTTTACCCTCCCAAGTGAGTACCTATTAAGCGGGGGTTATCTGGAGTAAGGTTCTTGCATGAAGATTAATTTTTAGGTATTTAAAAAGTTTAAAATTCTGATTTTAAATAGTGTACTTTTAAAATTTAACTAACATTATTACAAGTGA
>NBMG01000096.1 GCA_002084865.1 Candidatus Atribacteria bacterium 4572_76 | reverse complement strand
TGTTGACCAGAAACTATGATTTTATAATCTATAAAATGGGGGTATTTTTTTATTTCTGAAATTATGGGAAATATCTTTATGGTTTCGGGGCGAGTTCCAAAAATCATAGCTATTTTTATTTTATTCATAACAAATCTCATCTATTCCTGCTTCTTTTAACATCTTTCGTGCTAATTCATCAGGGTATTTCTCTTTAAAAATAATCTTCTTTATTCCTGAATTTCCATGTAATGCAGCCTGCACAATAGCATTTTGTTCAGCGTGTAATCCTCTACATAATTCCTGCCTTTCTCCGGAAGCAACTTTTTTTATTTCCCTCAAACATCCTATTTCCAAACAATGAGGCAACCCCCTGGGTGCACCGTTATATCCGGTAGTAAGTATTCGCTTGTCTTGCACAATTACTGCTCCAACTTTTCTTCTTAAACAGGTGGAACGCTTGGAAACTAATTCAGTTATTTCCATAAAATATTCATCCCAGGTTGGACGACTCATAAATTACAATCTCCTTTTAAAAATAGTCGTTAGTGTATTAGTCGTTAGTGAATGGTGAATAGCAATTCCGTATCTCGTATCTCGTGAATCGTATCTCGCCAGAAATACAAGATATAGAAATTAAGTTTTTTAATTAAGTTTGTAATAGATACTAGATACGGAATTACTTTGTTCCGAATAATCTATCTCCGGCATCACCTAAGCCCGGAACTATATATCCGTGTGAATTTAATCTTTCATCAACAGCTGCGGTATATATCTTTACATCAGGATGGTATTTTTGTAACGTATTTATACCTTCCGGAGCAGCAATTATACACATAAACTTTATATCTACAGTGCCACATTTTTTGATATAGTCTATACAGGCAACGGCCGTACCTCCGGTTGCTAACATGGGGTCAACTATAATTACCTTTCTATCTTTAATATCGGATGGTAATTTAGCATAATATTCTACAGGTTTTAAAGTTTCAGGATCACGATACAGACCGATGTGTCCTACTTTTGCAGGAGGAATAAGTTTTAATATTCCATCAACCATGCCCAAACCTGCCCTTAAGATAGTTACAATAGCAACGTTTTTCCCTGAGATTACCTTGCTTTTAGTCTTACCAATAGGAGTTTCAATTTCAATTTCCTTTAATTCTATCTCTCTGGTTGCTTCATAAGCAATTAAATTAGATAGTTCGTCTACTAATTCTCTAAATTCTTTCATCTGGGTATTTTTATCCCTTATTAAAGTTATCTTGTGTTGTATTAATGGGTGGTCTAAAATAATCACCTCTGACAATGACTTTTCCTCCTTTTTTATATAGTATCGAGTATCCAGTATCAAGTATATAGTATATAACGAAAAACGAAAAGCGCAAAACGTAAAGCCCTAGCTTAAAATTTATAATTTAAATATATTGTTTTATCTTTTGAGTTTTATCATTCTTATCTCATATACTATATAGCAAAAATGAAAAGATAAAGAAGCAAAAATAGAACTTGAAATTTAATATTGAAAGAAAAGGGTTTGAGTTTTGAATTATGGTTTTTCGTTTTTAGCTTTAAGTTTTTAGTTTAATCTGAATAATACTTAATATATTGTATGGAATTCTTATATTATACGATAAGAGTTTCTCAAAATCTTTACCCGATACTCGATACTTGATACTGTTTTTATTTATTTAAAGATTTTATCTTCTTGTTGTTTTATTTTTTTCAGGCGATTAATATGCCTTTCTTCTTGGCTAAAATTAGTGTTCAACCAAACTTTTATAATTTCTTTAGCTAATCCCGAACCAATTACTCTTCCTCCCAGGACTAAAATATTCGCATCGTTATGTTCTCTGGAATATCGGGCAGTAACCAATATCCGGATAGTCTACAGATTTCTCATTCTCGCAACCAAAATCTATATACTCTATATTTAATTCCTTCAAGTATTCTTTTATATTTTCCTTTAACTGATAACCTCCGTGATCACTACCCAAAGCTATTTTCATCTCATGACTCACCACCGTTATTTTTTATTTTCTTCAATAATTTTATCTAATACCTTTTCTAAGTTTTCTTTCAACTCTTTTGCTACAATTCGATAAAATTCTGTAGGTCTGCCAAGAGGGTCAATTATTTCATAGTTTTTGTCAGTGTTTCTTGTGCTTTCAAATTCACCAATCTGAGCAAATTCTTTAAGTAAATAAATTTTATCTTGAGTAAAGGTAAATCTTGTATTAATATAATCCTTATGTCTATTAGACATGACCAAAATTAGATCTGCTTTTTTAACTATATCTTCATCTACTTGAGTGGCTATGTGCTGCGAAATATCAATGCTTTGCTCAGACATAACCTTAATAGCTTCGGGGGTGGGGCTCATACCCGGAATAGCAGAAATTCCGGCTGATAAAACATTAAACTTAGTATCATCTTCTGTTCTTTCTTTTAACATTTTCTTAAATATACCTTCTGCCATAGCACTTCGGCAGGTATTGCCGGTACAGACAAATAAAATAGTTTTAATCATTCTATTAAAACTCCAAGTTTTAATTCGTATCTCGTATAGCGTAGAGCGTACAGCGTTTAGCGTATAGTTATTTAGTATCGCGTATCGAGTATTGAGTATCGCGTTCAGATTTATTTAGATAGGCTTAACTTTCATTAATGCGGGCTCGATGAATCGAGCCCTTACAGATTACTCATTACGGGCAGACACAAGGTCTGCCCCTACATGTTATACATTATTATTTTATTTACGAGATATGAACTTGGCTTCTGTCTTATTTTTTCTTCTTTTCTCACTATACGCTATACGCTGTACGCTTTACGCTAGTTATTTATTTTCTATAAGCTATCACTACTCTCTCTATCCCCAAATAATCTTTGGTAATTTCTATATTTTGATTAAAATTATTCTCTTTAATAATTAAATCTTTAACTATTTTCGACTGGTCAAAACCCACTTCTAAGGCCATAAAACCGTTCTTTTTTAAATATTGAGGGCTTTTCTTTATTATTTTACGATAATAATCCAAACCGTCAATCCCAACGATTCAAAATCGTGAGAATCTATATAAGGGGGATTTGAAATAATCCCATCTAAGCTGTTTTTTTTAATTATCCCTATAAATGGTTCGAATAAATCTCCCTGTAAAAATATTATTTTATTTTTACACCCATGCTTTTGAGCATTTTTTAATGCTATTTGCAAAGATTTTTTAGAAATATCGGTTGCGTAGATGATAACATCTTCTATGAATTTAGCTATGCTGACAGCAATTATACCTGTGCCCGTTCCTAAATCTGCTACTCTAGAACATTTATAGTTTTTCAATTTTCTAATAACTTCTTCCACTAAAATCTCTGTTTCCGGCCGAGGGATTAAAACTCCTTTTTCTACCAAAAAATCCATTCCCATAAATTCTTGATGTTTAGTTATATATTGGAGAGGTATTTTTTCTATTCTTTTATGAATCTTTTTCTCTAATTGTGTTTTTTCTATATCTTTTAATATTCTATCAGAATTTAAATATATTTCGCTGCTGCTCATTTCCAGAAAATAACTTAATAGAATCTCCGCTTCTCTATCCGGATTCATTATTCCCTTATCTTTAAATATTTTACGAATATTTTTTAGGGCCTGCCCTACGGTTTGAAATGCATACTTATTTTCCGGCATTTTTTTAAATTTCATTGCTCGTTTTTAATTTTTCCGAAAGATTAGTCACCAAATCATTTAAATTTCCTTCTAAAACTTCTTCTAAATTATGTAAATTTAGACCAATACGATGATCGGTTATTCTGTTTTGAGGAAAATTATAAGTTCTAATCCTTTCACTTCTGTCTCCTGTGCCCACCTGGCTTTTTCTCTTTAGAGCAAGCTCTTCATGCTTTTCCTTTTCTGCCATATCTAAAAGTCTTGCTCTTAATATTTTTAAGGCCTTATCCTTATTCTTATGTTGAGATTTCTCATCCTGGCAGGTAACTACCATTCCGGTGGGAATATGGGTAATTCTAATTGCTGAATCTGTAGTATTGACGCTTTGCCCACCAGGGCCTGTAGAACGAAAGCGGTCAATTTTTAGATCATTCACATTAATTTCCAGTTCAACCTCCTCTGCTTCGGGAAGTATAGCCACTGTAACAGTCGAAGTATGTATCCTTCCGCTTGACTCGGTTAAAGGAACACGCTGAACCCGATGTACTCCACTCTCGTATTTTAACTTTCCATATACATCTTTCCCCGTTATGCTGAATATTATCTCTTTAAATCCTCCGATACCGGTAGGGCTGGAACTCATTACTTCGGTTTTCCATCCATTATTTTCAGCAAATCGAGAATACATTCTAAAAAGATCTCCGGCAAAAAGTGCAGCTTCGTCACCTCCGGCACCAGCTCTAATTTCTACTATACAATTTTTTTTATCGTGAGGGTCTTTGGGGAACATAAGTTCTTTTAATTCTATTTCCAAATTAGATTTCTTCTCTTTTAACATTTCTAATTCTTCGCTAATTAATTTTTTAAATTCTATGTCCTTTTCTTCTGAAAATAATTTCGAGTTCTTTTCTTCTGAAAATAATTTCGAGTTCTCTTCAATCTCATTTATTATGTCCTTATATTCCTTGTATTTTAAAACTTGCTTTGAAATATCAGATTGCATCTTTGCGTATTCTTAGGCTGATTAGCGATAATTTTTGGGTCTGAAAGATTTTTATTCAATTCTTCGTATTTTTTTTCTAATTCTTCTAATTTTTTAAACATTATCTACCACTTCAAATTTTATATTTTTATTTTCTTCGGGCAAAACGCCTTTTAATGCCTTTATAGCCACCTCAATCTGAGCATCATCGGGTTCGTTGGTAGTAAGTCTTTGGAACCATAATCCGGGCATCACTGCCCATTTCACTAAAGTTTTATTCATGTTTTTTGCTGATAATTTCAATATTTCATATGATAGGCCAGCTATTATGGGAATTATAGCAATCCTATAGGCTATTCTCAAAAGTAATGTTTGTTTCCCCAGTAAAGAAAATACCAAAATACTCATTATTAAAACAATGAAAATAAAACTTGTTCCGCATCGAGGATGCAGAGTACTGTGTTTTTTCACATTATCAACATTGAGTTCCTCACCTGCTTCATAGGTATATATTACCTTGTGTTCTGCTCCATGGTATTCAAATACTCTTCTTATGTCTTTTATTTTCGAGATAAAAAATAAGTAGGCTATAAATATACTAATTCTTAATAATCCTTCAAATAAATTATAAACAATTACATTAGATAGGTACCTGTCTAAGTATCGAGCCATTGCAGTAGGAAGAGCTATAAAAAAAACTATGAATAACCCAAAAGCAATTACAATTGTAAAAAACATTTCTACGCTATTTATTTTCTCTTCTTCGCCTGTTGCCTGTTCTGCGGAATAAGTCAATGCTTTTAATCCCAGAATCAAAGATTCGACTAAATTAACTATTCCTCTAAAAATCGGCCATTTAAGAAATTTTAACTTATTAGATAATGATTTTAATTTTCCTATCTTTAAAATTATTTCTTTATCTGGTCTACGAACCGCAATAGCATATTTTAAAGGAGATCTCATCATCACTCCTTCAATTACTGCTTGACCTCCATAATTACAGTCAGCATTTTTCATTATTAATCATTTACTCCTTCTTCTTTATTTTTAGACCAGGGTTTACCACAGGATAATTCCCCTTCGGGGCAAGGTCCTAAAATGCAAGGCGGACCGGCATTCTCAAATATGGCTGGTGCAATATCTTTTACTTTTTGTAACATTTTCATGGCAACTTCTCTTATCTCCCATTGGGCTCTATTGCAGCATCTTAATTTAAAGATATGCAGTAATTCCCGAGCATTTGCTGTTATTATTATTTTAGTTGTAACCGCCTGGGGCAAAATGTATCTTGCATCTTCTGCTTCTATATTATGTTCCAGCAATAATTGGTAAATTCCGTCTAATTCTTTTATAGCACCTATAAATATTTTAGCTAATTTTTTATCCTTAGCAATAGATTTTGGGACGATATAAGGAAACCCCTCTTTATTTATTTTAACATATCTTTGGCTTTGTTGGGAAAAAGAGGCGAGCCGATGTCTTACTAACTGATGAGAAGTAACCCTGGAGATTCCTTCTATAGCAAAAGTAAAGGTAGCATGTTCTAAAACAGAATAATGTCCCAATTTCATAATTTTTTTAATTAATTTCATTATTGATTCATCGCTAAGTTTTCCCCTTAATTCTTCTATATCTAATGCAGAATAACATAATCTTGCTGACTGAGCTACAATTTTTTCAGGATCCTTAGTATAATTTATCAATTTGACTTTCATAGGATAAAACTCCTCTTTAGCTAGCGTATAGCGTACAGCGTTTAGCTTATAGATAATAGGCAAAAGATCTACCCCTACAGAATTCACAATTTGGTTTTGTAGGGTTCAAATTTATTCGACCCGTCTTTATCGGGCACGATGCATCGTGCCCCTACATATTATACATTACTAATTTCTTTATGTAACACGAGATACGATTCACGAGATACGAATTAGGCTTCTGTCTTCATCTTTCCTAACTATACGCTCTACGCTAAACGCTGTACGCTGTCTTGCTATACGCTATTTACTCCTTAGGTACTTCATGGCATTTACGGCATCTCGCTTCATAGCTTTCTTTTGCTCCGATTAATATAGTTGGATCACTATACTTTGCCGGCTTACCGTTTACCAACCTTTGGGTTCTGGAAGCCGTATTGCCACAAACCATGCAGATAGCTTGCAACTTATCTATATATTCTGCTACTGCCAGCAATTTAGGTATTGCGCCAAATGGTTCCCCCCTAAAATCCTGATCTAAACCTGCAATAATAACCCTTTTCCCTTGGTCAGCAAGTTTTTGACAAACGAGCACAATATCCTCATCATAAAATTGAGCTTCATCAATAGCGATTACCTCAGTGTCCGGTTCTATTTTTTCTAATATTTCTTTTGATTTAGTAACATTTATAGCATCAACCTTGGTACCGTTATGTGAGTAAATATACTGAACAGCATACCTATTATCAATAGCTGGTTTAAATACCTGAATCTTTTTTCGGGCAATTTGAACTCTACGGACTCTTCTTATCAATTCTTCACTCTTCCCGCTAAACATACTCCCGCATATCACTTCAATCCAACCAGTGTTTACACCTTCACGCATTTTTTTCCTCCTCTATAACATAAATGATAGAAAATATAATAAATATAAAAAGACAGAGCCTTATAAAAGCTCTGTCTTTTTATATTTAAATTGATTCATCATTCTATTACAAATAGCCTTAAATAATATCTTTTTCTCGTTCATATTTTTTATTCTTGTAATTGTTCATCAAAAAATTTTTATTTCTTTTTAATGTAATATCTATTATTAAAATCATTTAAATATTTTTTTGATAGTATCTTAATTAGTTATCACTATCCTCATCATTAGTTAAATTGTATTTTCTGTTAAATCTCTCTACTCTTCCAGCAGTATCAACTATTTTTTGTTTCCCGGTAAAAAATGGGTGACAAGCAGAACATATTTCTATTTTCATATTCTTTTTAGTAGAACCGGTTTCAAAGCTGTTACCACAAGCACAACTTATTGTTGCTTTTCCATATTTTGGATGTATACCTTTTTTCATTTTCCCCTTCCTCTAACTTTCTTTTGCTAATGTTATAGATTAAAAATATAAAAAATTATAACATATTATTATTTTAAGGTCAAAAATTAAACAGTATTGAGTATATAGTATCGAGTATCGCGAGTAATAATTCTTCTTTTCGAGTGCCTGATTTCCTGATATCGATTGCCGGAAATATTCGATTTTCAGAAAGTTCTCTATCTAACCTTAATTCCATATTGCCAGTACCTTTAAATTCTTCAAATATTACGTCATCCATTCTGCTTCCTGTTTCTACCAAAGCAGTAGCAAGTATGGTTAAACTGCCTCCCTCTTCAATATTTCTCGCTGCCCCGAAGAATCTTTTCGGTAAATAAAGAGCACTTGAATCTAAACCGCCAGATAGAGTTTTGCCACTTGTTGGAATAGTCTGATTGTAAGCCCGCGCTAATCTCGTAATGCTATCTAATAATATGACCACGTCTTTCTTTTGCTCTACTAACCTTTTAGCTCTTTCCAGGACAATTTCCGCTACTTTTATATGATTACTGACAGGTTGATCGAAAGTTGAGCTTATCACTTCAGCTTTTACTGATCTTTGCATTCCGGTTACTTCTTCCGGTCTTTCATCGATTAGTAAAACCATTAAATTTATCTCCGGATGATTAATTGTAATTCCATTGGCAATCTTTTCTAATAAAATTGTCTTACCTGCTTTTGGAGGAGAAACTATTAAGCCTCGTTGACCTTTCCCAATTGGTGAAAATAAGTCGATAATCCGTGTTGATAATCCAGTCGATTTATTTTCTAATTTAATCATCTTTTCGGGAAAAAGAGGAGTAAGATTTTCAAAATCTATTCTCTCTTTAGATGATTCTGGGTCTTCATGATTAACAGCTTCAATTTTTAATAAAGCATAATATCTTTCTCCTTCTTTAGGTGGCCTAACTTGACCTGATACAAGATCACCAACACTAAGATTGAATCTTCTTATTTGAGAAGGAGAAATATAAATGTCGTTTTCCCCGGGCAGGTAGCCCGATGTTCTCAAAAAACCAAACCCTTCACTCATAATCTCCAAAATTCCCTCAGAAAACATGTAACCCTTCTTCTCTGTTTCAGCCTGTAAAATTTTGAAGATCAAATCCATCTTTTTTATTCTGGAAAAATTATTAATATTATATTCTTTTGCAATTTTACATAAATCATTAATCTTTTTTTCTTTTAATTCTGTCAAAAGCAAATTGTAAGACCTCCCTTTGTATAATAAAATTAGTATCTCGTATAAAATACAGTAACAAGTAATATGTAATGAGTAATAAGTTAAATTAGTTGTTAGTAAATAATATTTAGTGGTCTAGC
>NBMG01000095.1 GCA_002084865.1 Candidatus Atribacteria bacterium 4572_76 | reverse complement strand
ACACTAATTACCGTACCTGGTACTGGATAAAGATTAAGGATAATTATGCCTCTCAGCTGCCCGGAAAGTGGAAGGTAATAGTGTATATTAACGATATTTTTCTTACGGAGAAGAACTTTTTTATTGTAGAGACTTTTTAAGTTGCTAACTGAAGGGAAGGAAATTTATAGAGATGGTAAATTTCATTAAGATTATTTTCCCTACTTTCGCATAGTCTGTTCCTCTGAAAATAGAGAGGAGGGGCAGAATTGCTCTGTCTTTCGCAACAACTTAACTGCCGCAGAACAGATTTTGTTTTAAAAATTGAAATTAAAAGAAAAAAACTGAACTATCGATGAAAAAAAATTATAATCTATTGTTAGTTAATCCCTGGATTTATGATTTTACAGCTTATGATTTCTGGTCTAAGCCTTTAGGGCTATTGTATATTGCCAGCATCCTGAGAGAACGGGGTTATGAGATTAGTTATATAGACTGTATGGACCGCTATAATCGAGAGATTTTAAAGTTAAAGAACAGAGAGTTTCCAAAAAAAGATGAATTTGGCCGGGGGCCCTTTTATAAAGAAGAAGTCGAAAAACCTGCAATTTTAAAAAATATACCTTGCCGATATAGCCGATATGGGATTACCGAAGAAATTTTCCTGAATAAATTAAAAAAGCTGCCTCCTCCTCAGGCAGTATTGGTTACCTCTATCATGACCTACTGGTATCCCGGGGCATTCAGGGTAATAGAGATAATTAAAAAAATATTTCCCGATATTCCCATAATTTTAGGAGGGATCTATGCTACTTTGTGTTTTGAGCATGCCTGTAAATTCTCCGGTGCCGATTATGTAATAAAAGGAAATAGTATAAGAGATTTAATAAAAATATTAGAAATAAAAGATTTTATTTTTTATGATGATGCCTTGTTGATAAATTCGGAAGACAATTTTCTGATTATTTTAGAGGAATTAATTATTAAAAAACTGGGCATCAGGCTTCATACTCCCAACGGAATTCATGCCCGGATGATAAATAAAGAAATAGCTTGCAAGATGTACCAGGCAGGGGTAGAGACTATCAGATTGGGTTTTGAGACAGTAGATCCCCGAGTCCAGTCAGAGACAGGAGGGAAGATTACTAATATTGAATTTAAAAAGGCGGTGAATTGCCTTTTAGAAGCAGGATTTAAACGAACTCAGATTGGCGCCTATCTTTTAATAGGATTACCGGGACAGGATATTCAGGAAATTATTGCTTCCATCTATTTTGTGATAGATTGTGGTGCTCATCCGCGTTTGGCTAAATTTTCCGCCATTCCGGGTACAAAGGTCTGGAACGAAGCCAGGGCTTATTTTAATTTAAAGGGAGAAGTTGATCCCCTTTTTCATAATGACGCGCTATTACCTTATTTATCACCGGATATTACAATTAAAGTCTATCAACAAATAAAATCAATAGCGAAGATATAAAATAATATAAATTAAATGTGTTATAATTAGAATAAAATGTACTATAGATTTTCGAATATAATAATCGGAGGTGATTTTAAAAAATAGTTTATCCCCAGGCCATAAAATGTGAATGTGAACAAGGGCAAGAAATAAAAATGAACAAAATAGCATACATAGATTAATAGATGTGGATATTTTATAAAGCATTCAATATTATAAGGAGGAGAAACGAATGGAACTATTGAAAGTCTCATCTAAGTCGAATCCTAAGGCAGTAGCTGGTGCTTTATCAGGAGTGATAAGAGAAGAAGGGAAAGTAGAATTGCAAGCCATAGGAGCAGGGGCAGTAAATCAGGCAGTTAAGGCGATTGCTATTGCTCGAGGTTTTACTGCATCCAGTGGAGTTAATTTAATCTGTATACCAGCTTTTGTAGATGTAGAAATTGAAGGAGAAGAAAGAACTGCTATTAAATTTTTAGTTATACCCGGATAAAAGATTGTGTTATTAACATTGCTTCAGGTGAAAAGTAACAGGGAGAATTTAGAAAATATTAAAAATACGGGATTAGCTTAGAAAGCGTATTATAACTAAGGGAATTTAATAGAAAAAAAGATTCAAAAAAATTAGAGTAAAAGGGGGAGAGTTAAGATTAGTATGGATAAAAAAAAGGAGAAAAAAGAAAAAAAGGAAGATGTGTCTGTCCAGAAAACCGAAAAAATAGCCGAGGAAACAAAGAAAGAAGAAAAGAAAGAAGAAAAAGTTAAAGCCAAAGAAATCTTGGGAGAAGTTAATATCGTACCCGAAGTAATAGCGACCATAATTAGCCGGACTGTAATCGGCATACCCGGAGTAGCCGGGTTAGCTACTCGTGCCAAAGGGGGGATTGGAACTTTATTGGGAACCAAAGAATTAGAAAAAGGGATTAATGTAGACCTTAGAGAAAATAAAGAAGTTTCTACTACTATTTCGGTTATCTTAGAGTATGGTTCTATAATAATTGATGTAGCTAAAGAGATTCAGAAGAAGGTAAAAGGGGAATTAGAAACCAAAACCGGACTTAAAGTTACTGGGGTAAATGTAAACATTCAGGGCGTGCATATAGAAGAAAAGAAATAGTTAATATATTAAAGAAATAGGCCTATCAGGTTTTAAAAAATTACCTGGATAGGCCTATTTACATTTAACTTGTTAATATAATTAAAATATTTTCTTATTTTACCTTTTCTTTTAATTCCTTGCCTGCTTTAAAGAATGGTACATTCATGGCTTTTACTTGGATCTCTTCACCAGTACGTGGATTTCTTGCCTTTCGAGCAGCTCTTTTTCTGGTACCAAAAGTTCCGAATCCTACTAATCTAACTGCGTCACCCTTGGCTAAGCAATCAGTAATAGTTTCGAATACACATTCGACAGCTTTTTTACCTTCCTTTTTGGTAACACCGATTTCACTTGCTACATTATCGATTAATTCTCCTTTGTTCACTATTTACACCTCCTTTCATTTTTAAAAATACCTTAAAAATAGATAAAATACAAGTATTTATAAGCATTCCATGACTACTACTTATATAATATACGACAAACGTTTTAAAAATCCTCTTTTTTTTAAAAATTATTTTAATTTTTTTTAGAAAAAACAATGTTTTCAAGCATTTTTTAATTAATTTGACTTAATTTAACATCTAAAATGTAGATAAATTTCTAATAAGATATATGATATACGAAAAAAAAGGAGGATTTTAAAGATGTTAAGAAGTATGTTGTTTCAGAAGAGAGGGAAAATATTTACCTGTATTTTTATTGCCTTAATAGTTTTTCTTTGGTTGGGTATTTCCGGAATTAATTTTGCTCAAGGCCCCAGTCCGGAGGAAGTCGAAAAGATGAAAAGCATTCAAATTATCAATCCTCATCCCCCATTTTCTCTTAGATTGTGGCTGGATAAAGAAAGAGGGGCTACTTATGCCCCTGGGGAGAAGATTAAGATTTCCTTCCAGGCCTCTCGGGATTCCTTTGTGACTCTTTACAACTATGATACTAAAGGTAGAGTGAAAATTATCTTTCCCAACAAGTATTCACCGCATAATTTTGTGAGAGCCGGGCAAACTAATTCTGTCGAAGGCCTGATTGATCCACATACCAGGCCAGGGATGGAATATGTTCAAGGGTTTGCTACTACCAGACCGATATTTATTGGCGATAAGGAAAAAAATCTAATTTCTAAAGAATTTATGCCAGAAATAAGCAAAGATTTTAAAAACTTTACCATCACCCTTAAGGGCATAATAGTATCTATGCCTCCTACTGCCTGGACTTCGAGTAATCTATTAAGTTATACAGTAAGGCCAATAACTCCGCCCCCTACTAATTATGGCAGGATTATAGCAACTTCCCAACCTCAAGGGGCGAAAGTATACCTGGACAATGTTTATCGGGGAACGACTCCCTTAAACTTAGACAGGATAACTGCAGGTCAGCATCATATAAAGTTAGTAATGGCAGGTTATCAGGATTGGAGTAGTTATTTCTCAGTATCACCTTCCCGGACCACTACCGTTTCTGCAAATTTAATTCCTTTTCCTGCATATGGTGCAATTTCTATTTCCTGTAATAAGAGCAATGCCAGGATATTTTTAGATGGTAACTATATAAAGAAAACTTATTCGAATAAGTCAGTATTGTTAGAAGAAGTAGAAAAAGGATATCATGAGCTTCTTATAACTAAGACAGGCTATATAGATTGGAGTAAGAAGGTATATGTTTCCTCTTCTAAAACTACCAAAGTTACTGTTAATTTAATTAAGCAGGCAGTTGATGGTTCAATCTCTGTTTACTGCAATCAAGGTAATGCCAAAATCTATTTAGACGGAAGCTATAAAAGAAGAACTTCTGCTAATAAGCTGGTGGAAATAAAGAAAGTGGAAGAGGGTTACCACGAATTATTAATTAGTAAAGAAGGTTATCAGGATTGGAATAGTACTATAATGGTCGCAGCCAACCAAACTAAAATGGTTTCTGTTTACTTAGTTCCCGAAATCAGCTATGATGGTTCAATTGCTGTTTATTGTAATGTAAGCGGAGCAAAAATATTTGTAAATGGAACTTATAAGGCAGCGTCCTCGTCTTCTCAACCAAAAATCTTAGAGGAATTAATGGAAAAAGAGTACGAGATTACTCTAATTAAAGACGGATATAGAACCTGGGTAGAAGATGTTTGGGTAAATGCCGGCGACACTACTTCTATCTATGTAGAGATGATAGAAATAGAGTATTAAAATAATTTTAATCGGTGGATAGTTTTTTCTAAATCGATGTAAATTTGTTAGAAGGAGGAGACAATAAATATGAATGGAGAAGTTGATGTAGTAATTATCGGAGGAGGACCTGGCGGATATGTAGCGGCCATAAAAGCAGCTCATTTAGGATTAAAAGCAGTACTAATAGAAAAGGATAAGTTGGGAGGAGTCTGCTTAAATAGAGGCTGTATCCCCACCAAAGCTTTAGTAAGTACTGCAGAGCTGTTAAACCATCTCCAAAGGGCTGGGGAATTTGGGATTCAGGTTAAAGATTATTCCATCGATTTTCCTGCCATAATGAAGAGGAAAGATCTGATAACCCGGAGATTATCCTCAGGTGTAGAACAGCTGATGAAAGCCAATCAGGTAAGAGTAGTAAGAGGAGAAGGACAGATAATTGAACCGGGGATAGTAGAAGTACTTGATGCGGATGGGCAAAAAGAAGTAATAAAAACCAAAAATATTATTATTGCTACCGGTTCAAAAGTAATGAAACTTCCCATTCCGGGAATAGATAGTGGAGGAGTGATAACCAGTGATGAAGCCCTATCCCTGAGTGAGCTGCCTTCTAAGATGATAATTATCGGGGGAGGGGTGGTAGGCATAGAGTTTGCCGGTATCTTTAAGGCTTTAGGAGTGGAAGTTACCGTAGTGGAAATGCTTCCCAGGATCTTACTCCCCATAGATGAGGAGATAGCCCGCAGACTTGCTATGAACTTAAAAAGAAAAGGGATTGAAATTCTTACTGATTGTAAAGTTAAGGGGATAAAGAAGAACCATCAGAATTTAGAAGTTCTGGTTTCAACATCAGAAGGAGAGAAGAGATTAGAGACCGAAAGAGTGCTGTTAGCTGCCGGTAGAGTACCTGAATTGGGGAATATAGATGTCCAAAGACTGGGTATCGAATTAGAAAAAGGAGCAATTAAGGTAGATGAAAAGATGAAAACCAATATTCCCGGTATCTATGCGGTCGGGGATGTAGTGGGCAAGATAATGTTAGCCCATGTCGCTTCTCGAGAAGGAATAGTTGCGATAGAAAATATCTCCGGTAAAGAGGTTTTGATGGATTATAAAGTAGTGCCTAATTGTGTATTTTCTATGCCCGAGGTAGCCAGTGTAGGCTTAACTGAAGAGGAGGCCAGAAAAGAAAATAATAATATTAAAGTTTCTAAATTCCCCTTTATGGCCAACGGTAAGGCGTTAGGTATGGGTGAAACTGAGGGGGTGGTAAAGATAATTGCCGATGCTGATACTTTTGAGCTTTTGGGTCTGCATATCTTAGGAGTTCATGCCAGTGACCTAATTGCCGAAGGAACCCTGGCTCTATCTATGGAAGCCACCGCCTTCGAGATTGTAAATACTATCCATGCCCATCCCACTCTGGCAGAGGCTATCGCTGAAGCAGCAGAAGGGATAACTGGCAAACCTATTCATCTTGCCAGAAGATAATTTTTTATTTATTGAGTAAAATATAGCCTCCGAAATTTTTCTGAAAAAATAGTATAAGAGGAAATAAAGTATAGCTTTAAAAAGATTATCTTAAAAAGGAGGTATAAGTTATGAGAAAATCTGTAATTATTAAATTATTATTGTGCCTGATACTAATTTCTTTTTTATCTGTTGATTATGCATCAGGTGAAAATAAAGGAAACGCAATTACCTGGGATAAGACTTTTGGAGGAAAAGAAGAGGATATGG